>CAVEDT010000008.1:0-16212 GCA_963614475.1 Roseburia faecis | reverse complement strand
GCGGATTGGCATCGTACATCTGGCTCAACGACCCTATGCAGCCCCAAGACATTTCTTCCTCGAAGCCTATAAGAACACGGTCTATGTAGGACACGCCGCTCATGCCGAAGACTTTGAGGTAGGCGTTGGCATAAAAGCCCATCAGCCAGGGGCGTGCCGGGCCTTGATGCAGGGTCAATTCGCGTTCGCGTTCGTCACCGAGATATATCGGACGATAGCCGTAGCTCTTGGGCGACAGTGTGCGCAGGCCTTTGGAGGTCAGCAGTTCGCGCGTCACCACATCGAGTACCGTCTTACGTTGACGTCGGCTCAGCGGGCTGTATTCCACACCGATAGCGACGGCCATATTGGGGCATACCGACGGGTCGGAATAGTTGCCGTTGACGTAGTCGTACATATACCCCCATTCGTTAAGAAATTTGGTGGGGAAGGTGCTGTCCATCAGTGCGGCGGCATCGCTCCAGCGCTGACGGCGCTCGGCATTCGCATCGTCATCGGGCGTTAATGCAAGGGCATAGCGCAGTGCGTTATACCACAGCGCGTTGAACTCTACGAGGTATCCCGTACGGGGATTTACGGGACGGCCGTCGACCACGCCGTTCATCCACGACACGGGAGCGTCGGCGCCGGCGGTAGTCACCATGCCGTCAGCGGCATTGAAGTGCAGATTGGGATGCTTATTGTCGAGAATATAGTCGACGATGCGGCGCACGTCTTCGCCGTACCGCACCGGGCAGTCCTCGGGATAGAGCTTGCCATACTGCTGTATCGCCCATACGGCCCACAGCGGGATATCGGGCAACGATATTCCGGCAATGGTGTCGTCTTCGGCGCCGCTGTCCATAAAGCGATTCAACGCCGACAGAGCCGTCGACATAATTTCGTAGAAGTCCTTCTCGTGGTCTATGGCAAGAGTGATACCGGGTGCGGCCATGAAGGTGTTACGCGCCAGTACAACGCCCCAGGGATAGCCCGAGAGCACATATAACTTGCCGTTGCGACGCAGATAGAATTGCTTGGCCGAGTTCTTCAAGCAATTGAAGAAGGATGTGCGCGGCGTGCGCAGTGCTATCTCGGCGGTGTACATCTTGGCCAACTGGCGAGGACGAACCTCGCTGACTCCGGCACTGAAGATGATGCTCTCACCTTTTTTGATTGGCAACTCGAAGTATCCGGGCACCCAAAGGTCTTCGGTGTACGGCACCTGACGTTCCAGATCCTTGAAATATTCGATATCGCGGTACCAGTTGGGCTGGTCCACCCATGTCGGCTTGTGCGAAAACTGCATATACAGCGTCGGGAAGCCTTCGTACAGACAGGTGGCGATGCCGTTATCTACCGGCGTAATTGTCTTGTTGATAGCATCATTGGCCATCACCAAGGCATTGGAATCGCGGAATGCCAGGAACGGGCGAAACTGCAACGTTGTCGGCGAATGAGCCTCCACGAGGGTGTAGCGGATGAGTATACGATTTTCGTCGGTGATGAAAATCTTTTCTTTGGTGAGGATGACTCCGCCCACGCGATAGGTGGTGCGAGGGACACTCTCACAGTCAAATTCGCGTATGTACTTATGCCCGTTGGGGCTGTATACGCCGCCTTTGTAGCGGTGGATGCCAAGGTTGAAAGGCGCGCCATGCTGTATCACTGTCTCGTCAAGCGATGACAGAAGCACATGCGGTCGATAGCCCATCTCGGGTATGGGTAACACCAAAAGGCCGTGCTGCTTGCGAGTGTTGCACCCCACGAGCGTGGTGCAGTGGTATGCCCCGGCACGATTGGTGCGCAGCATTTCCTTAGGCAAGGATTGGTCAAGATTTATCAGTAGGTTCTTGTCAAACTTCAGATAACTCATTATAAGGAGCTTAGGATAATATTACATCTAAAATTCGGCGAAGCCGGATTGTGCCCCGCCCTCCTCACGCTTGCGCGCGTGAAGTGTGCCACGAATTTACGCAATTTTTCCGACATACACACGCCGACACGCCAATTCTTTTTCGAGAAAAATCACACTATGCCCAAACGAGGAGGTCGGCGTAACGTAGTCGCGCATCGGCATCGTCGGCATAATGCGCCGTATTCAGCTAAGGATATGCCGAAATTCGACTAAGAATACGCCGAAATTAAGTTGTAACCATATCGTGCCGCGGCGGGGAAGCACAACGACGCCGTCACTGTCGGCGGCTGATTGCCTACCGATGGTGACGGCGTTATATCAACGAGTCTTGCCGCACTAAGCCGCAGCTGTTGCGGGTCTATTTCTTGGCCGCTTTACGGATGGCGATAGGCACCATGATGGATACGTACAACTGAAGCACGGCTCCGGCAAGCACAAACACCAGCCAATCTCGCGGATCTATCGAATAGAACATAAAGAAAGCGGCGGCACATTGGAACAGGGCGCTCCAACGCTGAATGACATACAGACGACGCACTCGAAATATATCGCCTGTGTATTTGTCCAAGATGCGGCCCACCAGTAGCATAACGGCGCCCACACTGAATACATAGCGGTAGATGACGCTTCCGGGTCCCATCACCAAGGGCATGAGTACACCTATTGCAATAATAATCAGCGCCGTGCCGGAGAGAATATTTGCTATTTTCTGTCTTTTCATTATTTCGATGTTGTTAGTTATGTTTTTAGGCTTTATCGCTTCGATGTCCCTACCGTCAAAGGCGTCTTACTCAAACACATAGACATCCTCATTGGGCAGGCTCATGTCATACTGCTCGCGGACGATACGTTCGATGGTGGGTCCGTCGCCACAGTCCAAGCGGCGGTTCAACTCTTTGTACTTCGCCAGGGTGTCGTTGCAACGCGCTATCTCCATTTGCAGGCTGTCGATGACCGTCTGATTGTGATATATGCGCGTCACCGAATTTTCTTGTATAAAGACTATGTATATTACGACGCCTATTATCAGTATTGCAGACACGGACAGAAAGCGGCGGCACCAGTCTATGGTCTTGTTACTCATTGTATTGGCGATTTGGGGTTAGAAACGCGGATGTCGTGGATTGTCTTTATCCACTTCTTCCCAAAGGTACAGGCGGTCGCCGGGACGTACTTTGGCCGGAACAGCTATGGCAAAGTCGTGTCCTCGGTCTATGGCCTCTACGGGCGACCCGTCGTCCCCGTGTATCTCGCGCACGGTGCTGATAAGGGCGCCGGTGGTGGGACCGGTGATAACCACTTCGTCTCCGAGGTGCAGTGTCCCGGCTTCCATCTTGAACTCGGCTACGCCGAGACGTGGAAAGTAGCGCGTGGCACGTGCGGCATACACTTTTTTGCGCGTAGCCGATGATCCGTAATGCGAGGACCATTCGCCCAAACGACGCCCGAGGTAATAGCCGTCCCAAAAGCCGCGGTTAAAGATATGTCCGAGACGTTCGTCCCATTGGGCTATGAGATTGTCGTCATACGTGCCGTCGCAAATGGCGCGCAGGGCGGCATCGTAGCAGGATACGGCTTCGCGTACATACTCAGGACCGCGAGCGCGACCTTCGATTTTGAACACACGCACGCCGGCATCCACCATCTTGTTCAGGAAGTGTATGGTTTTGAGGTCTTTGGGCGACATCAAGTATTTGCCATCGACCGTAATTTGCTGACCGGTATCGCGATCGGTTAAGTCGTAGGCGCGGCGACATATCTGTGTACACGACCCACGATTGGCGCTGCTATCCATCTGATGCAGACTCATATAGCACTTACCGGAAACGGCCATACACAGCGCACCGTGGCAAAACATTTCGATTTTCACCTGTCCGCCGTGAGGTCCGCGCAAATCCTCGTTTTCGATCTGTCGATGTATGGCATATACCTGATCGAGGTTCAGTTCGCGTGCCAATACTACCGTATCAGCCCATTGAGCATAGAAGCGCAGGGCACGGAAATTGGTGATGTTGCATTGCGTGGATATATGAACTTCCAGCCCGAGGTCGCGGGCCATCTGTATGGCGGCTATATCACTGGCAATGATAGCACTGACGCCGCACTCACGGGCCATACTCAATATCTCGGCTGCGGCGTCCATATCTTCGTCATACAGCACGGTGTTCAGCGTCAAGTACACTTTGACATGTGCTTGACGACATGTATCGGTGATGCTGCGCAGGTCGTCCGTGGTGAAATTGACGCTCGAGCGTGCACGCATATTCAGCGTACCCAGTCCGAGGTATACTGCATCGGCACCGGCGTCGATAGCGGCATGTAGCGACTCGTATGACCCTACGGGGGCCATCAGTTCGAAGTCGCTGCGCTTGTATCCTTGTTGTGATGTGTCCATGTTGTGTGTCGTCATAAAACGGCATTAGGCCAATAGAGCCGTCCGGGAACTATTGGCCTGTAAGGCCCGTCGGAAGCGCCAGTGCTCCCGGTATATCCAAATATGGGGTATCTGCTTATTATTCAGCTGCAGCTGCGGGGGCTGCGGCGGCAGGAGCGGCCTTATCTGCAGTGGGAGCTGCTTTCTGAGCCGGTGCGTTGTTGAACGCATTAGCGCCCTGTGCGGGAGCAGCAGCTTCGGTATTTACGCGAGTCTTTTCGCCGGAAAGCTTGGGCATGGTGTATGCGCTGGCTACGGAAAGCACAAGGATGAGTGCGGCCAGGGTCCAAGTGGTCTTCTCAAGGAAGGTGTTGGTACCACGTACGCCCAAAACTTGGTTGCCGGCGCCGAATTGCGAGGACAGACCGCCGCCCTTAGACTTTTGAATGAGTACGATACCGATAAGCAGAATTGCTACGATTACTACGAGAACTATAAATACTATATGCATTGTATGTTGGTTGTTATGTTTTTTTTTGACTGAATATCACGCAAATACGCCTTGCCGCAAGGTTACCGCGCCCCACCCTCGCCCTCTTGCTCGGGCGGAAGCAGGCTGATAACTTTGCGCAAGAAGCGCAATTGGTCTGCAAAGTAAATACTTTTTTCCGGATTTTTCAAATTTAAGTCGGATAATATTTCGTATGCGCGCCTATATCTGCCCTGTCGGATGTAAATTTTAGCCAAAGATTCGCTCAGCGACGAGGCCGGAGTTTGGTCCTTGCCCGAAATTTTTGTCGCAACGGCAGGAGCGACACCTTCTGCCGTATGCGTGGCTGCCGGGCCTTCCGTTTCGGTGGCTACCGTGGCGGTTTCGCGGTCGGCGGAGGCAGCGCCATCGGCGGGAGCAACTGCGACTGCGGAAACGACTGCGAGGGTATGCTCATCGGCAACAGGTGCCGGGGCCGGCTCGGCGGGTGTGGCGGCAGATGCGGCAGCCGGAGCTGTTTCGGCTGCGGATTGAGCGGCTGTGGGTTGAGCGGCTGAAGGCGCCTTTTCGGCCGCCTCGGCGGTGACTTTGGCTCTTACGGCTTCGGCCACGCCGTGTGCGCCCAGGAAGCCTTCGATGCCGACAGCGGTGGCGTCCGGGGCGGAAGACGCGACGTCCTCGCTCTCGGCATCTTCATCGGCCAAGACGGCTCCATAGTCCGGAGTGGGATTAAGAATGAGACGCTCCAACAGCGCATCATCCTCGGCCGAAGGATGTCCGTAGGTGGCGATGAATTTGTCTATAGTGTCGGCGGTGCCGGGGGTGACCGTGTCTTCGCGCGGATACAGCGAGCCCCAGGCGTCTTCGTGAATGTCGGCGAGGGCGGACACGGCGGCCGGGTCGGCACTATGCATCGCCACATGCGCCATCAGCGCACGACGTGTCTCATCGTCCAATTCGCGGTAGTGGTCACGCAGGTACACTATCAGCGGATATATGTGATAGGGACGGAGGTTGCCTATGGGTGTCCGGATGTCGGTCATTGCTGTGGATGGTGCGATTATACGTTTATACGGTCGTGTATTTCTACGGTTATTTGTCTGTATGCTTGATTGTGTCGCCTACCAGTTGCCGAGCGTGGCGTTAAATATCAGTTCGACAAGTTCCTTGGATATTTCCTGGCACAATTGGTCTTGGACGTCGATAAGCAGTTCGGTGGCGCTGAAGTCGCGGTAAGCCGAGAATGTCTGATCCACACTGTTGGCGTCGTTGCGCGTATCGGTGTACTTGACGCGCACGCTTATGGTCAATCGGGTCTGGCTGGCGTAAGCGTCTTCTGTGACGGCTTGCGGCGATAGCGAGTAGCCGGTAATTTCGCCTTCGATGGACAGGTCGGCATTGCCTGCATCAGTGGTTTGCAAGCGGGTGTTACGCGCAATGTAGTCGGTCAATTCGTTCTCGAAGGTCTGTTGCAAAGGCGTATACACCAATGCCGCACGTATCGGAAATTGTCCGACGCGTATCGTGTGGTATACATTGTAGTCCAGCGCCGCACCGTTGAATTTGTAGGAGATACGGCATGAGGAGGTGGCCGGAAGCATCAGCAGGCAACCGAAGACGATGTACAGCAGGTGGATATATCGGCGTTTCATTCGAGATTATATTCTTTGATTTTGCGGTAGAGCGTGCGCTCGGATATATTGAGCTGTGCGGCGGCATCGCGACGGCGTCCGTTGTTGTCGCGCAGGGCCTTGGCTATGGCTTCGCGCTCTCCGGCCACGTTGTTGGACAGCGGGGTGATTTCGACGGCGGGCGTAAGTGGCATAAGCGTCGCCGCGTGCGACGAATGTGTGTCCGTCGACTGTCCGTCCTCGCCCACATTGCCGATGCCGCTATCGCGGATGATGGTGGTGAGGGTGTCTATGCGCGCACGCAGATTGAAGATGAGATTGAAAAGCATCTCTCGTTCGGCAGCATAGGAATGGGCACCGCCGCTGTCGCCTGAGAGCACCGGCAGCGTATTCGAGCGGTCGGGCAGATAGCCTTGCAGTACTTCGCGCGTGACGGTGGTGCCGGCATCGAAGAGGGCTATCTGTTCGATGACGTTCTTAAGCTGGCGCACATTGCCGGGCCAGGGATAGGTCAGCAGCAGGCGACGTGCATTGTCATCAAAGCTGATGCCGGGCATACGGTATTTCTCGGCAAAATCGGCCGCAAATTTGCCGGCAAGCAGCATGATGTCATCGCCGCGACGACGCAGCGGCGGCACTATTATCTGCACCGTGGAGAGTCGGTAGTAGAGGTCTTCGCGGAAGCGTCCGTCGGCTATGGCCTTTTGTAAGTCGACATTGGTGGCGGCTACGATGCGTATATTGGTGCTTTGGACCACCGAGGAGCCGACTTTGAGGTATTCGCCGGTTTCGAGTACACGCAGCAGGCGCGCCTGAGTGGTCATAGGCAGCTCGGCCACTTCGTCAAGGAATATCGTGCCGCCGTCGGCTTCCTCGAAATAGCCCTTACGCGAGGCCACGGCTCCTGTGAATGCGCCTTTTTCGTGTCCGAAAAGCTCGGAATCTATGGTGCCTTCGGGTATGGCGCCACAGTTGACGGCGATGTACTTGGCATGTTTGCGCGGCGAGTTTTGGTGGATAATTTTCGGGAAGAATTCCTTGCCGGAGCCCGACTCGCCGGTGACGAGGACGCTCAAGTCTATGGGAGCGACGCGTATGGCGCGTGCCACCGCTTCGGCAAGGGCGGGAGCATTACCGACGATGCCGAAGCGGAGCTTGGCACTCTTCACGGCGGGGTCGTCTACGGCCCCGTTGTGTATGTCGTTGACTGCAAGTATGGAGGTGGTGCGAGAGGCTTTGGATGTCATTTGCGTTGGCGTAATTGATAAGTGGCTTCTTTGAGGTACAGGCCCAATTCTTCGATACTGCCGGCATGGGCGCGTTGTTCTTCGACCGTAATGGGATTGCCCACGGATATATGCATCGTAGTGTGGCATTTACGGAAGACCTCGGAGGGCAGGCGCAGGGTGCGCAACTGCCAGCACACGACACCCAGGAAGTTGAAGAACCACGAGTTGCTGCCGTGAAAATATATCGGAATCACAGGCACTTTAAGTTTGTCGATAATGCGTATCACATTTGGTTGCCATTGACGGTCAACAAGTTGGCCGCGCCAGTTGACTTTGGACACAGCTCCGGCGGGGAAGAAGCCCAGGGGACGTCCGCTCCTCACCTGATCCATGGCCTGTTTGATGCCGCGCACGGACACGGCCTTCTTATCCTTGTCATTGGATGCCATGGCATCCACGGCTATAAAATTCGGTTCCATAGCCCAAATGCGTCCGAGTATCATATTGACCATGACTTTGTACTCGGGACGTCGCGAAGCTATGAGGTGTATCAACGTGATACCGTCCAGCGCTCCGAAGGGGTGGTTGGAGACGGTGATAAAGGGTCCTTCGGGCAGGTTGTCGAGCACATCGAGGCCGTCAACGCGCAATTTTATGTCGAAGTCGCGCAGCAACCCTTCGACGAAGGCCGGACCGGGCGTTTGGCAGTTGTGGGCATGGACGGCGTTGACCTTATCAACGCTCAGCCAATGCAGCAACCGCTCGACCAGGCGACGATGTTTGGCCAATTTAGGCACCATGGCGATAACGTCATCGGCGTCCAGTACGGCGGTTTTGCGTCCGTTTACGACCAGAGGCACTTTCCCGAATATGGTATCTATCTCTGTTTTGTCCGTAAGTATGTCGGTTTTGTCTGTATTTATCTCGGTGTTTGCCATTATATTGGGTGGTTACGATGCTTTGCAGCCTACAAAGGTACGATTTATCCGTCAATATCGCAACTCGACATTTACGACGGGGCTTACTGTCGGGGCTTACGGATGCCTCATAGGTATGGCTGATGCAGCGTTAATTGATTTTATGCTGCTATTATGGCCATTAAAGCCATTATGGCTATTATAGCTGTCATAGCTATTATAGCTATTGTGACTATTGTGACTATTGTGACTATACGGTTATTGCTGTTTTGCGTAATCGGCTGCTATGAAGCGCGGAACGGCGTCCTCGCTATTAGGGCCGATGACGATGTCGGCGGCAGCACGCACTTCGGCAAGGGCATTGGCCACGGCGACGCTTACATCGGCACATTGCATCATGGGAAGGTCGTTAAGATTGTCTCCAAAGACGACGACGCGGTCGGCACCCATACGGCGGCGCAAACGGTTGACCGCCGCCGCCTTGCTCACTCCGTTGCCGAATATTTCGAGCAACCCGATGCTACGGTCATAGGTGTCGGGATAGAGCGAATAGGCGCATTGCGTGCTTCGGGCTATGTCCGCGCCGATTTTCTCTATTGCGCCATACTCGCCCATGGCAAAACATAGCATACATCGGCCGCGCTCGTCATCGCCAACAGGCTGTTGCAACTCGAATCGCTTCAAAAACAAGCGGGCACGCTCCTCATAGAAGGCGCTTTCGGCAGCGTTCATCGTCGCCGAATGGTATACCGTCAGAGCCTCGGCATCCGGTCTTCGGATATAGCGAAAGGGATACACGCCCGCCGACTCAAATGCACGGTCAAGGATGTCCATATCCTCGCGACGTATGTAATGCTCGTCTTCGAAGTATCCGGACGCTTCATCTCCCATCCTATGACGAGAGTTTCGGTCACGATTCCAATTCCATAACGCAGCTCCGGTCATCACTATGGCCGGGACAGTCAAGCGGCAGTCTTGCAGCAGAGGTACAACGGTGGCCGGCGTGCGTGCCGTAGCTACGGTCACCATGGCACCGCGGCCTGATACTTCGGCAAGGATGGCGGCGCTCGTTGCACTGACCTTGGAGTCGGTGCCCAGCAGCGTCCCGTCCATATCTGTGATATATAGTGTGCGGCTCATATTCGAGTACAAAGTTACAATTTTTCGGTCATAGGACAGCGTACAGACACAAAAAGGGACACCCCGGCATGTACCGGAGTATCCCTTTTATTGGTGTTGTTTAGGCCTTACTTACTTCACTTTGAGCGTGTAGGCTTTAACTTTATTGGTCATTACGGGGATGTGCATATTGGTCACATGAGCACGGCGAGCCTTGGCGGCGCGACGCAGACTCTTGAGCATGCTGCCCTTAGCGGGACGGGCGATGTTGCGAGCCGTAACCTTAGCCTTAACATTTGCGCTTGCTTCGGGCATAAAGATGTATGCGTGAGGATCGGCATTCCAAGTATACCATTTGCCGGTATTGCCTTGGTCGAACAGACAGATGGGAACTTCGATATACAAACCCTGCTCTTCGTCATTTACGATGGCCGTACTCTCAACATTGTTCTTCTCGAGTGTAGCCAAGATGGCGGCTTCGGAAGCATCGGGGTTGACGGATTTTAGGCGGCCTTCGAAGTTGCAAACCGAGTAATCGCCGTCTGCATCGGCAAAGCCGGTTTCCTGGGGTTCTACGAATGCAGTCTTGGTGCCTACGGTGAATTCGAGGTTACGCTTGCGAGGATTCTTGTTCTGATCGGCGAGAGGCGAAGCACTGCCCCACGGTTCGATAAGACGATATACATTTGCGTCCTTCTTGTTCTGCTGGATTTCGACTGCATAGAGTGCATCCATAACAGTGTATTCGGGCTTGAGGTATGCCGAAAGAATCCAACCATCGCCGAAGTCGGTGTTACCGATCGATTTCCAATCGGCCTTGTCGTCGCTGAAAGCAACTTCGAAGGTAGTGTAGTCCAGCTTCTGGGCCTCACCTTTAGCGTCGAATGTCACTGCACCGATGGTGTAGGTTCCGGCGTCTTCGAAGTTGAGGCGTACTTCTTTTTCGCTGCCGCCCTCAAATTCCACATACTTGCTGTCGTCTTCGCCGGTGAGGTTCTTGATGAGCGTCTCCACGTCATCGCCAAGCACAAGGCCGGCACGTACGGTGGCTGCATCTTCGCCCGAAACAACGGTAGCGAGGGCCTGATACGATCCGTCAGGTTTGCTCAGGAAGCCATCATAAGATATTGCTACATCATAGTCGGGGAAACCGTCCATCTGCAGGTACTCATACTTCTGACCGTAAGATGCAGTAGCGCTCTTTTCGGGCAGGTAGTATACGGACATAATGGTGAACAGACCGGTGTTGACGTTATATGTCGAGAGACCCTTGAACTGAGCTGCGAGGTCGGGACGACCGCCATTCACGAGCCAAGTGTAAGCGTCGGTATAGTATACCTTGCCGTTTTCGTCTTCGAGGACATAGACGGGCTCTACGCTGATTTCGACGTTGCCGTCTGCATCAGGTGTCATGTCTGCGATATGGATGGTGATGTCTGCGGGCGGAACTTCTTCGGTGGGAGGAAGAACGTTCTTGAAGGTGATCACAACATCCTTGTCGGGATTGTTGGGGTTGTAAGTCTTGAATACGGGTACACCGGTCATTGTGCCTTTCCAATAGTTACCGAAGACGTACGAACCGGTACCTTCACCGAATTTCTCGGTGGTGGCGGCAGCACCGCGGACGATAGTGAACTCGCAAGTGCCCTGACCGTAGGTCGAAGCATCGGCGATAGTCAGTTTCACGGGATAATTCTTGCCAAGTTCCAGCTTGTTGGGGTCGAAAGTGATGGTCAGGGGAGTAGTACCCTTGCCTTCGTCAAACACTACCGTACCGGGGACGGTGAACAAGTGGTTTTCGTCTACAGCCGTAATCTTGGCTTCGGTGATGAGGTCGCTGGTACGGTTGATTTGGATTTCAGCCGAGGTAGCATTTTCTGCGACCACGATTGCCGTATTGATGTTCGAGGCGAAGAACGCTCCGGGATCCTGCGCACCGGGGACGTATGTCACGTCCGAGGTCTCGTTGCAGGAGGTCAGCGCAGCACCAAGGGCCAACACAGCAAGTATGGATGATTTGAATAATTTCATTGTTTGTGCAGTTTAGATCAGTTTAATGATTTATTTGCTTTTGTGTCGAGGTCGTGACTGCCGGTCCGTGCCTCGCCGAGGAGAAAAAAATTGAGGAGAGAGGAGTGATGAGCTTACTTATCGTCTAGTTGCTGTTAATATTGGTCAGGAACAGGATCGGGCATCGCGTATGTCGCGTTGTTGGTGTTCGGGGTCACAGTGCCTCCGGTCCACGGACCGATTTTCTTGTTGGCCGAGGTTTCGTCGTTGGGGATCAGTGTCAGACGAGCGGGATTTCCGTATTTGAGCTGATATACGAATGCCGAGGGGAAGGTGCAACCTACACGGTCGATGTCCTTGTGCAGACGCATGGTGTCGAAGTACGCAAGGCCTTCGCCCCAGAGTTCGACGCGACGCTGGAACCAGCATTCGTCTTGGAATGCCTCGGCTGTAGTGGCCTTGCAGGTGTACTGCGGGTCACGATAGGTCTGGATGAACGATTCGAGAGTTTGCTTGCCGGCGCCGAGATTACCGCTCATGGCTTGAGCCTCGGCAAGGGTCAGATACATTTCCTCGATACGCATCAAAGGTATATCGGAAGCGTTGAGCGCTGTTTTGAGGATACCTTGGTAGGGACCGAACTTAACGTTGGTATAAGGCATCAGGTTGAGGCCGGCATCCTCTCCGTAGCTGGGAGCTCCGATATTGAACTGATCAAGATATGCCTGCTGTGCAGCGGTCAGGTTGCGGCTCTTGCGGTTTTCGTCAAGCCACCAGCCTTTGCGAACGTCGCTCGAAGGAATCTTGTCGTACAGTTTCTTGGAACACCATTTCCATACACCGCCTTGGTCTACATAGCCGTGTACGAAGGAGCAGGTCATCGAGGGGAAGTTGACAATCGAACCGCCGGCGATACCGTCTTGGGTTTCGCTGATGGCGATGGCCCACATCCACGAAGGATCGGACATGCTGGTGAAGCCGGGAACGCTGACTTCCTCTACGCTGTAAGGACGACCGTCGAAAGCGGCGATAGCGCTCTGTGCATCCTGAGCTGCATCTGCATACTTGTGCATGGACAAGTTGTAACGTGCACGCAGACCGTAAGCGACGGCTTTGGATACGAGACGCTTGCTCTGGGTATCGATAACATCGGAGGGTTTCACGGGGTTGTTATCCAACAGTTCGATAGCCCCATTGATATCCTTCATGATTTGCTCGTAAGTCTCGGCAACGGTGCTGCGAGCGCAACCGTTCAATGCGACTTCGTTGGCGTTTTCTTCCGTCAAGAGGGGAACACAGGGAGCGTCGGCATAGCCGTCATAGTTGAAGGCATAAACCTGAGCCAGCGTCCAGTAGTCAAACGAACGAAGTGCAAGTGCCTGAGCACGGTAGAATTTCAGTTCGTTATTGTTCTCTACAGCATCGGCAGTGATGGTGGTCAGAATGTCGTTGCAGACCTTGATTTGCTCGTACTGATAGAACCAGAGCATAGCCGAGGGATAGGAACCGTCATTACCGCCGGCATAAGATTCGAACGAAGCGAACCAGTTGTAACCGGAGTTCTTGGAGATGTAGTCCTCGGTCATGATGTCATAGCCGATCATGGTTGCGGAATATCCGAAGTCCAAGTGGCCGGTCCAGTGTGACAGAGGCTTATAGAAGGCGTTGAACGAACCGGTGACGGATGCCGAAGCAAGTTCCGCCTTGTTCTGCAGGGCTACCCTCTTTTGGTCGGCGGTAACATAGCCGCCTTCGTATTTGGTGTCGAGGTCGGCGCAGGATGCCGTGGCAAGTGCCAATGCGATGCCCGATACTACGACTTTATTGATGTATTTCATATATTTATTCCTATAAAAAGTTATTGGGAATGCGTGTTGTAGTATTAAGCTTTAGAAGCTTACGCGGAGACCGCCGGAGATGGAACGGATGGGCGAGTAGGTCGCGTTGCGCGAGGACAGGAAGCCTTGGCGCGGGTCAAGCCCTTTGCGCTTGCTCCAAAGGGCGACATTCTCGGCAGCACCGTAGATGCGAAGTTCGCTCAGACCGAGCTTCTTTGTCCATGCTGTCGGGAAGGTATAGCCGAGGGTGATATTGTTCAGCGACAGGTAGTTGCTCGAAATCAGGAAGCGGTCGCTGGTAGCATTTGCATACTGCGAAGCAAGACCCGAATTGGCCATACGGGGAACATCGGTTGCGGTGTTTGTGGGGCTCCATGCCTTGGCGATATCCTTATGCCAGGTCTTGCCGAGGTACGAGGTAGCACCGGGATCCATGAACGACTGATAAGAGCTATCGAAGATCTTACCGCCGGCCTGGTATGCAAATTGAATGCTGAAGTCTACACCGTAAGCTTTGACATCGGCGCCGAAACCACCATAAACCTTAGGCATGATGTTGCCGGTTTCTTTACGGTTGGTGTTGCGTGCGGTGGAGAAGTCGGTAGTTTCGTATTCTTCGGTCTGATAGATGGGTTCGCCAAGATAGCCGGTGCCGATTTGGATATCTTTACCGTTAGCATCCTTGACATTGCGACGTGCGGTGTAGAGTGCAACACCGTTTTCGTCAACGCCTGCATAGTGTACCAGCCACATGTTGTACAGGGACTTGCCTTCTTCGATGACACGTGTGGTCGAGTATTCCCATTGACCGTTGTTGTTCTTCAGACCATCTTCGATTTCGATGACCTTATTCTGCGGCAAAGTTGCATTGGCAAAGACGTTGACTTCGATATTCTTGCTTATATTCTTGAATACGTTGTAGTTCAATTCGATTTCGAAGCCGTTGTTACGCATCGAACCTACGTTCTTGGGGAAGGAAGTGTAACCCAGCGAGGGGTTGACGGGAAGATTCATCAACATATCGGAGGTCTGGCGGCTGTAGTACTCGAAAGTACCGGCGAGTTTGCCTTTCCAGAGGCTGAAGTCAACACCTACGTTGAAGTTGTTGGACTTCTCCCAAGTGATGTCGGGGTTGCCCTTGTATGCGAGTTCCGAGTCGGAGAATACACCGTTGCTACCGGTCATGGAGTAGTAGTCTTGATATGCCTGATAGATTGTGCCGCTGTAGATGCGGTCGTTACCGTTCTGACCGAAGGATGCTTTGATCTTCAAGAGGTCGATAACGTTCTTTGTTTCGGCCATGAAGGCTTCGTTGTTGAGGTCCCAACCACCGGATACAGACCAGAACGAACCCCAGCGGTGATCTTTAGCGAAAGCGGAGCTACCGTCACGGCGCCAAGATGCTTGCAGATAGTAGCGGTTGGCGAAGTTGTATTTCAAACGGGCGAGTACCGAACGGTGACCCAGAGCGGCGCGGGAACCTTCACCGAGTTTATTATCGATGGTATTGTTAACCACGTCGGCATCGGGGAGATAGAGGTTCTGGCCTTCGGCACCAACATATTCGGTGCGATAGTCCTGAGATTCGACAGCGGCCATAATGCCTACCGTGTGGTTCTCGGCAAATGTACGGGTGTAGTCAACGAGACCTTGCAGGCTGACGGTGCTGTTGCGGCTCATCTGCTGTTCGACACGACCGCCGAAGGATGCGAGCTGACCGTAAAGCGAGTTGTCAAGGCTGTTATACTTGGTATTGTCGAGGTAGTAGCCGACTGTACCGCTGATAGTGAGGCCCTTCAGAGGAGTCAGGATGGCGTACCACTTGGCATCGAAGATATCGGATACGAATTCGCGCTTATCGTATGCAAGCGAACCTGCGGGGTTGGCGGTAGACCATGCACCGGACGAACGGGCGGTCAGACGGCCATAGCCGTAGTCGGTAGGCAGACCGAAGTCATACAGGGGCTTGCCATAGTAATCGTTGTACATCACGCGACCTTCGGCGTCACGCACATAGATGGGGAAGATAGGAGCCAATTCGTTGACAACGGCAAATGCGTTAGACGACGAGTTGTAGGAGGATGCGGTCTGCTGCGAGGGATAACCGGAGTTGGTGTAGATGTAGTTGAGTTGTGTACCCAGTTTCATCCAATCCTTAGCCTGATATTCGACGGACGAGCGAGTGCTCAGACGTTTGAAGTGCGATCCTTCGAGGATACCTTCGTCGCTGAGGTAGCTGCCGGATACATAGTATGTAAAGCGGCCTTGGCCACCGCGTATGCTCAGTGAGTAGTCCTGACGAAGACCGGTGCGGAATGTTTCATCTGCCCAGTTATCAGGTGTATAGTAGTATTTGCCGTCGTTGTAACCCGGAGTTGCATTGGGGTTGAACTTGCCGTTGAGACCGATGAGGTCCTGACCGTCGGGTACGCTGAAAGTGCGCTGTCCGAGGGCGCCCCAGATGCTGCTGTTGGCATAGCGGTGGGCTGCGAGTGCATCGCCGCCAAGCTTGCTGTCCATGTAGCGAGTGGTATAGAACGAACGATAGAGGGTTTCGAAGTATTCGCCGGGATCGGTGATGACGTCGTAGTTGCTCAGGGCACGCGAGTTGCCACCCCAGCGAGCGTCAAAGGTGATCTGTGCGGCACCTTCTTTACCTTTCTTGGTGGTAATCATGATGACACCGTTGGCGCCACGAGCACCGTAG
>CAVEDT010000007.1:0-16430 GCA_963614475.1 Roseburia faecis | reverse complement strand
CCTACACCCACTGCGCCGCCAACCCCCTCCGCTTCACCGACCCCACAGGAATGGACATCTATTGTTTTGATGATAATGGAACTTTGATAAAAGTTATAGAGGATATTGGCAATGATAGGGTGAGCATAGGTACTTATGAAGATGGCACATATGCAGCTTATTATACTGAGGAGTTAAATGGGCATGGAGTTATAAATCCATACTATACTACCTCTTACGAGGCTGAAGGCATTACGTATGAAATCGAAGCATTTAAAGTTCGAGGTGATGAAAATGCAGAAAAAGCTTTTGAGACATTAGCGGAGCATACAGACAAAGAGTGGTCGTTGTTTCAAACAGGAATCACCGGGGATAAAGGGCTGAACTTCCTTTCTACCTCACATAAAGATGCCTCAGACATATCCGGCTCATATATACTTAATCGGCAATTAAAATTTGGTTATACAATACGAGCACACCATCACAATCATCCCAAAGGTACAGCTCACGAATCTAACGAAGATCGTACCTTCAGAGACATTGTGTGCGGCGTTACACGCCAAAACGTGTTGTTTTATATTTATACGACCGGTACAGGACCCATAGATTATACCAACACTAAGAAATGACAATGCGGAATATCAAGCATATAGCAATGGCGGCTATTGCAGGGCTAATCGCGATTGCGGTCGGCTATGGACGGCAGTTGCCTAAGAGGACGCCGCGATGTCCACAAAAGGCAGGCAGCGACATCGAGTATGTCTACTACAAGACAAAAACAGTGAACGGCAAACGCCTCACATCGGCCAAGGTACAGCGAGCCGACACATTGACCAAACTGCAAATAACCGACTCATTGATACATCGAACACTCGATACGGACATATATATGCGTATCGAGCGGCTGCGCAAGGAAGAATTTCTCAAGACGCCTGACACATTGTTCTTCATAATACCAATGTCGGCGGACCTTACGCATTTGGCAGTGTGTGAAGCCGCGTTTATGCGCAAAAAGGCTAACGACCTGCATTTCACGGCCTATTATAAATCAGGGAAATACACTCTAGTCGTCGAAAAGTCGGTAGCCGAGGCTTTCGGGAAACCGCTGAGCCATACGACCGTAGCAAGGTACTCATACTCATGGGACGAAATCAGTTTTCCACACATATTTGACCCAACGGTGTGGTACATAACCCGAGACTACGACCATACGGCCTGCATCGTGTATGGCCCGCCATTAGCGACTTTCGGCGGCTGCTATAGCGTAGTCTACTGATATAGATCAGATTAAACGGACACATAACATTAGTGCAACTACAGATATGAAAAACAATACAATCATTGCAGCGGCCATACTGGCACTTGCAGCGCTAACGGCCAAAACATCGGTTGCATCCGCGCCGAAATCCGACATCAAAAGCGTTGACACGACTTCCATCGTCATAAATGGCACAAAATACGAAACAGTGACAATAGAACGCACCGATCGATTGGAGCGAATTCAATTGGAAGACTCGTTGATGTTCAGGGTATTACACAAAGACACGTATCCTGCCATCAAATTACTGAAATGGCGACGTCAAGTCACGGATGCAGACACATTATTCTTTATAGTGCCGCGTGCCGAAGGAGATACGCATATAGATATTTGCCGTAATGACGGCCTCGGGAAACGCGCCGACGAAATGACGTTCTCGGGCTACTACAAGGTCGGCAGGTACACCTTTGTTTTTGAGAAATCGCTGTGCGGTAAGTTCGGACGGCTGTGCACACCCGACATCACTGTGACGTACAGATATACATGGACAGACCTGCCAAAACAGATGCACGACCCATTGGTATGGCACCTCACGAGGTCTTACACCGGCGATGCCTATATGATAATCGGCGCTCCGACAACAATGCGCGGCGAGCCGGTGCGAGCCATCGAATGAAGCAAGCATTCATAAACGACAGAAATCAGCACTAAAAACACCGACAGATATGACTTGTATCAAACATATAATCACCATATTGGCCGTGACCATTGCCACGGCTACGGCACTTGCAGGCCGACCGCTCGAAGACCCACGAAATCCGGGTGTTCACGGCGTTTATGCCTATAAGGCTACCGACACCATAAATGGGACACTACACGAAGAAGCCGAAGTCATCCGGAGAGAGAATATAAAGCCTATCGAAACGGCCGACACGCTGATACGCAATGTATTGCGAGACGACATACGACCAAGTCTGGACCTTCTGCACGCCGGACAATGGCTTGAGGACAAAGCCTTGACCTTTTACGTTTATCACCTCGGTGACGACCATACGCATCTGGTGGTCTGCGAAGCTGCATACTTAGACAAATCGGCCAATCAAACAGTATTCGACGGCAGCGTCACTTTCGGTCGCTACAAATTTGTGATTGAAGACTCGCTCTGCCGCGATTTCGGAGCCAAGGCATTGCCCGAAGCCAAGGCCGAACGTATTCTGATAAGATACGGTTGGGGCGCACCGGATGCACGTTCGCGTATGTACCAACCTATAGTATGGCATCTGACACGCGACCTTGACGGCTGTGCATATATGGTTTCCGGTCCGCCGCGAACCAAAGGAGGCGGCACGCTGCGCGTGGTGTACTGACCGGCGATATCGGACGGAAACGAGAACGGGTAGACGAGCCCTCACCCAGTATCGCGATATCGATACTTTTCGCTCAGTCGAGTATTGACGTTCAGTCGAAAGGGCTCGGTCCGCAAAGGCATACCGCCATTTATCGTAATATAGCATTGCCTTTGGACTCTGCACAAATAGTGCACTTCGGCAAAAAAATCGGCGAAAAATTATGGGAAGTGCTTGTGCTGTCGAATAAAATGTATATATTTGCTACCGATAAAGTCCGGTAAAGGCGCAGGAGAGCGCTCGAGAGGAAGGCGCTCCTGAAACGGTTGGGCTCCTCCTTTGAAAGCAGGTTCTATATCACGCAGAAACAGATCATTACGCTAAAATCGCTCATCAATACTGCACTGTATTTCAATATAGCAGTGTATTGATGCCTTCCCCAAAAAAACGTACTGATATAACTATCCATTTTATTCACAACTAACCCCAAATCAAGGTTCTATGAAAAAAGCCTTTAAATGTAGCCTCGGTGCGGCTCTTGCCGCGATGCTATGTACGGCGCCCACTTATGCCGAGCGGGGCGCACCGCACACGATTGTTGCCGACGCTTTCTTCCAGCAAGTACGTCTCCAATGGCGTGCGCCCGAAGCGCCCAAGACCCTCCAGTGGCACGACGACTACGACTACAACGGAGACAACTTCATCAACAGTGACTTGCAAAAGGCACAGGTTGCATACGCCGGTGCCAAGTTTACGGCCGAAGACCTCAAGCCTTATGTGGGTCAGGTCGTAGACGGCATCACCTATGCCCAGTACCGTAACCTCTCCAAAGTCACCGGATTGGTATACGAAAACGGTGTAGTCGTGTCGCAAGGTGTGGCAGACCGCAGCAAGTTCGAAAAGAATACTACGCTGAAGATAAAACTGGACAATCATATAACCATCAAGGCCGGTGCCGAATACATCTTCGCCATCAAGGTCGAAGGCGGATACAATATGAACTTCGTGGTCATGAAGGACAAGACCACCGATGCTCCCGGCAAAGGCGACCTCTACAGTACCGACGGCAAAAACTGGAAAGCCACCGGAGCCGGCGACTACTTGGTCACAGCCAATCTCGTCAATAAAGCCACCGAAGCTCCCACGGGTTATAGCGTAATGATGGACGGCGACTTCTACAACGCTGACGACGTAACCATCACCAGCGCAAAGAACAAATATTCCGGTGTTGTCGAGTACACCGCAATAATGAACAACGTTCCCGTCGGCGAGCACCAAGTCTATGTATCGGCCGACTACCCCGACGAACATCGCGTTTCGATCTCGCGCAAAGTTAAAGTACTGAGTTTTGACAAATCGGCACCGTCGGCACACTACAGTTATAACACCCCGGCCGGCGACTTCAAGCACGTGCTTGTATGGGCCGCGCCCCTCACCGGAGGCAACAACCTCACTTGGGGTTCGGCCGAAGCCACCCACTCGATAGGCGGCAGCGCAGCCAAGGACACCAAGGTATGGTTCCGTAACGTCTTCACCGCCGACGACCTTACAGCCTTCGGTCCCAACGCCAAGATTACGAACATCAAGACTATCTTCACCGAGGCCGTCATCAACAGCGTTAAGCTCTTTATCATGAAAGACGGAGTCATCGACTACGCACAAGACGCTGCCGACATCGAGCTTTCCGCAATTCAGGCCAACAAGCTGTGTGCCTTCGGTTTGGACAAGCCTTACGAACTGACCCCCGGTCACACTTACGCCTACGGTCTGTACGTGACACATACACCCAAGGCCCACCCGATAGGCGTCACCGGTGACGTAGCCGTCGACGGACGCGGCAACACCTTTGCAGTCAACACCCCGAGTTCCAAGGGTTTTGAAAAGACGGATCCCACCTGGAAGACCCTGAAGAGCGGCGGTATCCCCGGCAACTGGGCATTGTACGCCACTGTCGAAGGCGCAACTACCAAAGAAGCTCCCACCGGATACACACTTATGCGCGACGGCAAAGTCATCGCCTCCGGCATCACGGCCACCAGCTACACAGACGAAGTTCCCGGCCCCGGACGCTACGTCTACACCCTGATCACCGATTACAGCTACAGATATACATCTTATCCCGAAGAATTTGCCGTAAAGGTTTCGCTGCCTGACAAATACGCCGCTCCCGAACTTGACGGCGCATCCTACAACCGAGACACCAACGAGTTCAACCTCTCTTGGAACACAGATGCAAAGCTGGGCAAATGCGGCGATATACCCTACAGCACCGGCTTTGACGAGGAAATGGCCATGATGTGGGGCGCTCAGTTCACCAAGGACGAACTTGCTGCATACAAAGGCTATAAGGTTAACCGCATCAAATTCGCCATAGGTGCAGCCATAGGCGATTTTAAGCTCGGCGTATACACTGCCAAAGGCAAAGCCCTCTCCGAAATCACCATCAAAGACGGCGAAATTGATCCCGGCTACACATATACAGCGACACTGACCACACCCGTTGAAATTACCGGCGAAGAAGACCTCTACCTCGCCTACAACGGCACGGTTCCCGGCGGTGCTAACGCATTGACCGTCGATGCAGGCCCGCTCAATACCGGCGGCGCACGTATCAGTCTCACCAACGGTCTCACATGGATGAACCTCGCCACCATATCCTCGGAAGCCACAAATAATAACATCTACATCAGTGCGTATCTCACCGACGGCGAGTCGGGTTCGACAACCGAACTTGCACCGCAGCAGGCCGAAATGACAAGCATCGGCATCAGCTCGGTTCAGGCTACCGAAGAGCCTATCAGCGTGGTATACTCAGCCAATGCGCCCAAGCCGGTAGCCAAGAGCGCCGCTGTGCCCAAGCCGGTGAAATTCAATATTTACCGCAACGGCGAAGTCATCGCGACCACAACCGAAAAGGCTTATGCAGACAAGCTGCCGTCGTTCAACACCTACACCTACTACGTCACCGCCGTTTACGAAAACGATTGGGAATCGCCGGCAACACGTTCGGCTTCCGTAAATCGTCCCATCGCGCAGAAGGGCGTAGCACCCTACGCACTCACCGGCGCATCCACTGCCGATGGCTTCAGCCTCACCTGGAAGTCGCCCGACCAGGCACTCTCCCTGTCCTACCTACAAGGCACCAAGATTGGCGGTCTCGGACTTACCGGAAGCAATCTTACACCCCACGCATTCATCCACTTTGCCAAGGAAGACCTGAAACCGTACGTCGGCCAATGCATCGATCACATCATGTTCGGACTCTACTCGACGGAAGTATCTGACGTTGCCATCGAAATCGCCGAAGACGAAAACATCATTTACCACCAGCCGGTATCCAGCGTCGTGGGTGGATGGAACGATGTACGCCTCAACGAGCCGTACCTCATCAAAGGCGAATCCGACTTGTATATAGGCTACACTCTGTCGCACGATTCCGGCATCAAGCCCCTGGGCGTCGATGTCAAAGAAGACGGCACATTCCCCAGCGACCCCGACAAGGGCGACATCCTCACCAATAGCGCATCTCCCGGTTACTGGTATCGTCTGTCCGAGAAGTTCAAACTCAACTACAACTGGGCTATCAAGGCTATCCTGGCCAACGACTTCGATGTAGTATTCAAGACTTATGACGCTTCCGGCATCACCTACAACGTGTACTATGAGGGCGAAAAGATTCGCGAAGGCCTGACCGACACTTCCATCATCATTCCCGATGCAAAGCAAGGAAACTACTACGTCACCGCCATCCAAAACGGCATCGAGTCCGGCGAATCCAATAAGGTGTTCTTCTACACCGGTGCCATCGACGACATCACCGTTGACGACAACGGCACCGCCGAGTACTTCAACCTGCAAGGCATCCGCGTAGACGCCGACAACCTCACCCCGGGCATCTACCTGCGTCGCAGCGCCAACGGCAAAGCCACCAAGGTCTATGTCAAATAACACTGCACCACACGACTAACCATACGGCGGAGGCGAGCCACTGCGGTTCGCCTCCGCTTTTTTATTTGCGACAGCAATCGCCTGAAGCGGTCGAGAAGCCGAATAAAAGCCGAAAATATCTGCATACATCGCACGATAATATCGACCGGGCAACACACGACACACAAATTCGGCCAAAAACACGCTCAAAATTTGCTGTTTTTCAAAAATTTACATATATTTGCTGCCATAAAACGGTTTGGCAGACCATACCGGCATCAAGCACCACCTATCGCCATGACAGGATACCGGGCGCCAAGCATGACGAACACAGACAACGGCAACGGCGCCATAAGCGCCCGACACGACAAGCAGAAAACGAACATATATCCCAAGAAACATATTTTTTACTCACCCCCCCCAAAAAAAGACTTCGTACCTATGAAGAAAAACGTTACCCGAAGCCTCGGCGCGGCACTTGCCGCGATGCTGTGTGCCATACCCGCCTACGCCAAACAGGGCGCGCCGCACACGCTGACTGCAGAGGCCCGATTTTCGACCGTAGATCTCCAATGGCGTGCTCCCGAAGCGCCCAAGGCCCTACAATGGCACAACGACTACGACTACAACGGAGAAAATTTCACCGTTACAGACTACCAAAAAGCGCAAGTGTGCTATGCCGGCGCACGCTTCACTGCCGATGACCTCAAGGAATACATAGGCGAAGTCGTGGATGGTATCACCTTTCATCAATATCGCGATGTCACCAAGGTCACCGGCCTGGTGTACGAAAACGGCGAAGTCGTCGCGCAAGGCGTGGCTGACCACAGCAAGTACGCCAAGAACGTCAAACTGAAAATAATCCTGGACAATCCCGTAACCATCAAAGCCAATGCCGAATACATCTTCGCCATCAAGGTCGAAGGTGGATACAATATGGACTACGTGGTCATGAAGGATAAAACCACCGATGCCCCGGGCAAAGGCGACCTTTATAGTCTTGACGGCAAAAACTGGAAAGCCACCGGTGGCGGCGACTACCTGGTGACCGCCAACCTCGTCAATGATGTCAATGAGGCTCCGACGTCCTACGCCATCCGTATCGACGGAAATGTCATAGCTGATGCCGAAGTCAATAGTGCCGCCAACCAATACTCCGGAGTCACCGAGTACACCGCCACACTTACATTGCCTGCCGGCGAACACTCCGTCACCGTTGAGGCCGTATACGAAGGCACGACATTCCCTTCCTTCGAGCGCAAGTTCGCCACAGCGGACTTTGACGCCACAGCACCCAGTCCGCGATTTAACAAAATCGAGGCCACCGGATTCGAGACTTATCTCTCTTGGATGGAAGCACTGACAGGCGGCGACCTTCTGACTTGGGACAAATACATGATTCATTTCGGCACCGACCTGGTTTCCGCATTTGCAGGCGGCACAGCCAGCAAAGATCCTAAAATATGGGTACGCAACAGCTTTGCCCCCACCGACCTCACCGCCTATGGCAGCAACGCCCAAATCAAAGATATCAAGGTATTCTTAGGCCAAGGTACCATCTCCGGCATCACCCTTTTTGTGATGCGCGACGATGTCATAGTCTACTCGCAGGCACTCACTACCGACGAACTGGCAGCTGTACAGCCAAACGCATGGAACACCTTCACCCTGTCCACACCCTTTGCGCTCACGCCCACCCACAACTACGCCTACGGCATCTATGTCACCCACGCCAAGAATGATAAAGTCGTCGGTATAGCCAATGTAGCAGGTGCCAACACCCTAAACAACAGCTACTCCACTACCACGGCCAAAAGCGACTTCAACACCTCATCACCGTCGTGGCGTACTCTCCAGCAAGGCGACACTTCCGGCATCTGGGCTATGGTCGCTACCCTCGAAGGCGCCACAAGCATCTCCCAGTCCAAAGGCATCACTATCAAACGTGACGGCGAGACCATAGCCACCGGCGTTACTCAAGGATTCTACTACGACCATGTTTACGCCCCCGGAAGATACGTCTACAGCATCTATCCGGAATTCGAGGGCAAAACCGGATACCCCGACACTCGCGCCGTTATAGTCACACTTCCCGGCCAATACATTCAGCCCTTCCTCGGATGCTCTTACAACCAGCAAACCGGCGAGGTTAACCTCAACTGGAACGTGGAACGAAAATTGGCTAAGTACAACAATATCGTTTCGGACGGCGGATTTGAGGAAGAAATGACTATGATGTGGGGTGCCCATTTCACCGCCGACGAACTCAAGCCCTATATCGGCTACAAAATCACAAGCATTGACGTCGCCGTAGGTGACGAAATCGGCGCCTTCAAGGCCGGCGTATACACCGCCAAGGGCAAGGCTTTGGCCGAAGTATCCCTCGAAGCGGGCGAAGTGCAGCCGCTGACCATCTACTCGCCGCTGCTCGAAACACCCGTTGAAATCACCGGCGAAGAAGACCTATACATCGCCTACAGCGGCACAATACCCGCCGGAAAGTCCGCGCTGTTGTTTGATAACGGTCCCGCCGTTGACGGCGGCGCACGCATCAGCCTCACCAACGGCGCAAGTTGGATGAACCTCGGCACTATTGCAGCCGATTATGCCAACTTCAACTTCGTCATCGGCGCCACCGTCACCGACGATGAAGGCAATACCACCGAAATGATTCCCATACCCGTCGAGACAGCATCACTGGGTATAAGCCCCGTCCAAAATCCCGAGGAAGCCGCAACCGTGGCATACACCGACACCTACAAGGCTCCGGTAGCAAAGAGTTCGGGAATGCCGCGCGCCAAGAGCTTCAACCTCTACCGCAACGGCACCATCCTGCTGTCTACCGACAAGACGGAATATACAGACCGGATCTCCTTCAACAACTACAACTACTACGTCACTGCCGTCTACGAGAACGGATGGGAGTCTGCACCTTCGGCCACAATAAACGTCACCCGCCCCATAGCACAGAAAGGCGTAGCGCCCTACGCGCTCAAAGGCGTACCCACAGGTAGTACCCTCAATCTTGAATGGCTTCCCGGCGACCAAGCGCCCGCACTGACTTACGTCCAAGGCTCCAAGGTGGGCGGCCTCGGTCTCTCCGGAACGCCGCATGTATACGCCAAATTCCTTGCCGAAGATCTCACTCCGTACGTAGGCAAACGCATCGACCATATCCTTTTCGGTCTATACACCAACAGCGGAGTATCTAATGTCGCCATCGAAATTGCCGAAGGCGAAAACATCGTCTACCGTCAAGACGTAGCCTCCGTCACAGCCGGATGGAATGATGTACGCCTCAACGAGCCTTACCTAATCAAGGCCGACACAGATTTGCATGTCGGATATACGCTCAAACACGGCAGCAGCGTCAAGCCTCTGGGTATCGATTCGTTTGAAGACGGCACCTATCCCTCCGACCCCGGCAAAGCGGACATTTACAGCACCAACGCTTCGCCCGGATACTGGTACAGCTTGGCCTCCAAGAAAAAAGCCAAATACAATTGGGCAATCAAAGCCATACTGGCCAACGACAACGAAGACCTTCAGATTCAAGACACCGAGGGCGTTACATACACCTTGTATTACAACGGATCGCTTATGCGCTACGGCATCACCGAGACATCCACGTCCATAAATGATGCACCCGAAGGCGAATATTACGTCACCTCTACCAACGCCGCCGGTATCGAGTCTGGCGAGTCTAACAAGGTGAACTTTATACGTCAGAACATCGAAAGCATCTATGTCGACAAAGCCGACGGCACCGCCGAATACTTCAACTTGCAAGGCATCCGCGTGGACGACGCCAACCTGACCCCCGGCATCTACCTGCGCCGCAATGCCGACGGCAATACCGCCAAGGTCGTCGTCAAGTAACACCGCGTAGGCGTTACAATCCATAACGGCATAGGGCGACGCTGACTGCCGCCCTATCCGACCCCCTCAATCCCGGGGCGTGTCCGCACAAAGGCACGCCCCGGGATTTCATTTTTTTGCGTCTAAGATGCAGCCTTCCATTCCCATTTTTGCCGCTAAACTTAGGCCATTACACAAAAATTCAGTAGATTTGCATCGCAAAAGCGCGCAACCCTATTAGATACGACACGACATGCCCCACGGCTATACATACTATTCCGATACCTGCCTTATATTCATCGTCACCGGCATAATATGCGGCATCATACGTCTGATGCACCATTGCCGCCCTTACGACAAAGAAGCACATTACTTTTATCCGGCAAGTTCGCTTACCGCTTTTATATTCATTGCCGTAGCGATGTTGACGCCCTATTACCTGCGTCCTGACGACCCGGGCACCTGGGTCTTTGTGCGAGTCTTCGGCGTAGTGTATTATCCGGCAGCATTCGCAGCTATGTTCCTGCGGTACTTCAAATGGCAGAAGCTGCACGGTCCGAGCGCTATTCTATTCTTCTTTACGCCTATGTGTCTGCTATTTATCATGGCATGTGCCGTAATGTACGCCCCGGCCGGCGCATGGATTGAGGCGCATAGCTCCGCGATACTCGGCGTAGCCTCCGGCATAGGCATAGTCCTGACGGCATATATGCTCAGAACCCTGAATTGGCTCAAAAGCCAAATTTCGGCATACAACAAGGGCAACTTCTCGGATGATAGCGATTTTCCGCACAAATTTGCCGGCAAGGTCATATATCTTCCGGCAATATGGACCGCCATAGTCTGGGCCGTAATGATTGCTGACAGCCGCGTCCTGAACATGGTGGCGGACATCATTCTATCCATCTGGATGGTACTATTCCTGTGCCTGATACTTCATCCGCAACGGCTGCTACGGCCCAAGCACATAGAGGAGCAACTCGACCAAATCGGAAGCCGCGAGACCAAGCTCATGGAGGAAGCCATCATCGCCGCCAAGGAAGAAGAAGCCGACGAAGCGGAAGATGTCGAAGCGACCGAGCCCGAATCGGACGAAGCTCGACGCCAAGTCCTCGAAATCATCTTGCAAAAGTACCGCGAGCCGCATTTGCAGAAATCGGACATACTCGCGCTCATAGACTCGGGCAAAAAAAGCAGCGCCAACCGCTTTATCATCCGAGTAGGATATTACAACCTTATCAACATGTTCCGACTGGAACACGCTCGTCTGTACGGGCTGGCACATCCCGAAGCAAAGCAGAGCGAAATTGCCGAAGCGGCCGGCTTTGCCTCCGGCTCGAGTTTCAGCAAGGCCAAGCGCAGCGTGCCGCAGGTTGACCCCGAAATCGTCAGTGGAGTCAAGCTATGACACCACGCTCGTAAGGCCCGAGCCGTCAGCCGCTTGCGCCGGGCCGACGACGAACCGTGCATCGCATTATATTTAATGAGGACAATTTAATGAGGACAATTTAACAATCCTTTAATTACATATATAGAGATATAATACTACCTTTGTCCGTGGATTGGGGAAATCCAATCCGGCATTTTGCAAAAAACAGAACTACACTTACCAGCCTAAAAATCAATGAATATGAACAAGCTTTTAGTCCCGGTGATTGCCGTCTTGGCTTTCTCGGCCGTCTCCTGCGACAACGATGACGAACCGAAGGTCCCCTCAAACGCCCTCGCGCTGAACATGATGATCGGGGACCACAATACACCTATCGGAGGCTCGGATGTCTACATCAACGAGTCCGATAACTTCACCACATCTCGCTGTGCAATAGCCGATATGGGGACAAAAGGCGGATTTGACAAAAATCCGAACCTCTCGCAAATCGCTCAGAACGTCGCAGTCACCCCCGGCAATTACTATCAAATCACTCTCGTCAACAATCTGGAAATAGTAGCCGGATTTCGCGCACTGCCCCTCGATGCGAACTACTACAATGTCTACGTCGACTCATGGATTTATGACGATGACAACAATATCATCGGCGCCAAGGTCAACTACACCGAAAGCTATCCTCAGTACAAAAACCTTCCGGAATGGGGCAAGAATATTGAGGTGAAGCTGAAAATGAATAAGGATAAATCAGAGGAAACTGCAACGTACTCATTCGCCAAAGGGAGCATAATCGACAGCGAATACGACATCGATTACGACCGCGGAGATTACGACCTGTCAAGAAATCTGGAAGTCGAGATCAAAGATAATCAGATAAAGTTCTCCAACAACTATCCGACCAGTGGTAGCGTATCGGTAAAGGTCTTGGTCCGCTACGAAAACACATACACCAAGGTGTATCTCAACGTCAAGTCCAACTTCAATGAATAGTCGCTGCTTAAAATCTTTGGTCGCCGCCGTCACGGTGTTGCTGCTGTCAGCGTGCACCACGTCAAAATCGACGGTTTCGGACAACGCAAATTTCTCCAAATATGAGTATGTTTCGGTCATCAATAACGACACATACCATATCCCGGCCGAACTGATGGAGCACGAAATTCAACTGTTTGATGCTGTCGAAAAATCCGGGTTAAAGCTAATCAGCGACCTGAGACTCTTTGAGCTGACGCCGGCACAACAAGAGAAACTCCTATTGGTCAAATACGGAGTGAACGTCCAACCCGAGGAAACCGTCGTAATCGTCAATTTCATAGATTACCTTACCGGTCGCCCCGTAGTGTCATGTCGCGGAGCATATTCCTCTATCGTCAGCAGTACTTCGCAAGACCTAAACGGAGCAATAAAGCGAGTGGCCAAGCAGATTTCGGAGACTTTCCATAAATAATAGTTGTTCTATAACGAATTGTATGGGTAATTGAGCTTTTCGCCGGCGAAGTATGCCATAATCTATGGGATTGGATATGAGGGAGAATTCCCTTGCCCCAATTTGGCCGATTATATCCTTTACAGCAAATAGGCCACCTCGGCGTTTTTTCCCCCGATAAGTCTATTCTACAAATAAGCGTAGCGGGTAAACTTAACTTTTAAGTTATTTTTATTCGCTCTTATGGATTATTATTACTACCTTTGCGATGTAATTAACTTTTGAGTTAAGATGAAACGCAAATATTCCATTGAACTTATTGAAGAATATGATGCTGTAAATTTTTATAGCATTCATTTGGACAATGAAGAGCTTTCCGAACTTGAACGGTTTTTCGATAAATTCCCTGAAGGCTGTGAATATGACGAGGAAATCGATGTCATCATCTCTTGGCTGGATAAAATCGGCGAAAAAGGCGCATTGGAACGCTATTTCCGCCCGGAAGGTCGTTATGGCGACGGCGTGGGTGTCATCCCTATTGATGTCGGCAATAAGTTGCGATTGTACTGTCTGAGACTCTCTGACAAAATACTCATATTCGGGAACGGCGGCATCAAAGATGCCAAATCCTGGCAGCAAAGCGAATCGCTCGCTCCTTATGTGGAAATGCTCATCGACACAAGCAGATTTATATCATCTCGAATTCTCAACGGTCAAATTGTTATGGTTGACAAAGAACTTTTAGGTAATCTTAATTTTACACGTGATGAAAAGAAGTAAAATAATATCTGAAAGGCGTCGGGCGGTTAACCCGGAAACCCGTCGCCGCGTGAATCTATCCTTCCAAATCGTGGATAGGATTCACGAAATATTAATAAACAAGGGCTTGAAACAAAAAGATCTCGCTGAGCGCCTCGGAAAAAACGAATCCGAAATAAGCAAGTGGATGCGTGGCACGCACAACTTCACAATTGAGACACTTATTTCTATAGAAGACGCCCTCGGCGAACCTGTAATCTCTGTCTGTAATGCCGCCACGGCCGTGAATATAGCCACAGCTTAGCCGCTAAAAGCCAACCTCCATCAACAACCCTAAAGGGCCCTATAACCAATTGTGAAGTTAGTCGAGTCTGAGCTTTTCTCTGACTAATGATGTCCTTCCGGTCATTTCGAAGAAGAATAGTACCCTTACGAATCGTTACAAAGCCTTATAAATAGCACAATAAAGCGAGTGGCCAAGCAGATTTCGGAGACTTTCCATAAATAGGCCACCTAAAATATTGTCGATTTGACAATACGTTATAAAGAAACAATAGGCAGGCTCGGTTGCAGATTTCACAGCAACCGAGCCTATCCTTTTACCCTCATCTCGTTTCCGGTGAACTACAACAACTACATCTTAACAGAAAAAAATACGTCGGCGACATACAGCTCAACAGAAAAAATACTTGTCATGACCACACACCACAGGTCAAGAGGCGACGTCTCAATCGCCGCTCGGGGTGCTTAAAAGAAAGTTAAAGAACATTAAGTACATCTTAAAGGAAAATGAAATTGACGATACGACCAAAACGTGCGGGGCTATTATCGGTAACTTTGTGAAAAACTTTTTGCGCATATCGAACTCAGCGCACGGCACCACGAGTTTTTGTATATGCATCGACAGCAATAAAACAAATCAGTGATCCCTAATACAAACCCTCTATATTTACCCACTTCGCAGCATACAGCATACCGCGAAGACAATGGCCGAGAGCACCGCGACGCAAGCCGCGATGCCCTCGTCATCTTGGGCAAAACAAGATAACACTCCCCCCCCCTCCAACTCATTACACGACATGACAATACGCCGACTATTCTGCACCCTATGCGCGATGCTGCTTGCAACAGGCATCGCAATTACGGCACAGGGACAAGACAAAAGCCACGTACTCACGTTCCGCTTTGCCGCGACCTCCGACCGTTTTTACGACGCCTATTCGGGCAACCACGATCAAATCGCAGCCCTGATTGACTGCATCAATACGCACAAGGACGCCATACTTGCCGGCACCGTTCCGGTGGCCGTAGACGGCTACTGCAACTCGCACGGCACCACCGAGGCCAACCTTGCAACGGCTCGAACTCGCAGCAATCGCGTCAAATCCGAAATGATTACGCGCTGCGGCATCACCGAGCAGTGCTTCCGCACCACCAATCACTCGGACGGCGGCAATTACGTAGAAGTGCGCATCACCCTACCCGCTTCCGAGGCCGTAACGCTGCCCATGCCCGAGCCTTCGCAACCGGTAGTGACGGGCAAACCCGAGCCGACGCAAGACTCGACACCTGTGACGCTACCCGCCGACACGACAGACCGTCGGCCCGTAGTGACGGATCCGATTGCTCATCGTCCGCACATAGACCTGCGTGCCAACCTGTTGCGCTGGGCTACGCTCACGCCCGATCTCGGCATCGAATGGCATGCCACCGAACGCTTCAGCATCCTGGCGCACGGGTCATGGACTTCTTGGTCGTGGAACGATAAAGATCGCCGCTATGCTCTCTGGGAGGTATTGCCCGAAGCACGCCTGTACCTGGGCAAGGACAACCGCGGATACCTCGGCATCTACGGCCATTACGGCGATTTCAACTACAAGTTCACCGACACCGGACGTCAAGGCACCGTCAAGGGCGGAGGACTCAAGGGCGGATACGTGGTACGGCTCGGCAAGGCCTTCTCGCTTGACCTTTCCATCGGCATCGGAGGGCTCAACGCCGATTACGACAAATACTATCTGTACGACGGCACTCGCGTACGCCTTGTACACGACAACAAAAATTACTGGGGCGTCACTCATGCAGGCGTCACCTTGGTGTGGAACATATTTTAATGCTCTGAAACGATGAACATCTTCAAATTCACCATATTCGCAGGTATTGCCGCTACCGCATTGTCCTCGTGCGTCAAAGACACCCTATACGACGCCAAAGGCAACATCGAAGTGACCACCGTCTGGAACAACATCTCGGCAGACGCCGTGATGCCGTCCGAATACACCATGCAACTGTTTTGGGTTACGCCCGACGTACGCGTCAACGGCGGCGATCGCACCGCCACAGCCTCCGGCGCCAAATACACTTTCGACGGTATCGCCATCGGTGACTACCGGTTATCGGTATACAATACACCCGAAGGCGTGACGATTGACGGCAACCGCGCCTCTGTCGCCAAAACCGCTGACGACGGCATCATCGCTTATCCCGGTACGA
>CAVEDT010000006.1:0-17409 GCA_963614475.1 Roseburia faecis | reverse complement strand
GCTTTATATAGATGGCGTGAGAGTAGCCGAGTGCCAGCTCCAGAACTTGGCCGGTAGCTGTGGCGCGGTAACCTACGCCTACGAGTTCCATTTCTTTGCGGTAGCCTTCGCTCACGCCTACGACCATATTGTGGATCAGCGCGCGCCACAAGCCGTGCTGTGCGCGGTGTTCGCGATCGTCGGTGGGACGGGTTACTACTACGTGTCTGTCTTCAACTTTGACGCTGAGGTCGGAGTGTACGGTCTGTTCGAGGGTGCCCTTGGGACCCTTGACTGTGACTTTTTCGCCGGATACCGTGACGGTGACGCCGGCGGGTATTGCTATGGGGGCTTTTCCTATACGTGACATGTCTGTGTGCTTTGTTCAGTGATTAGTATACGTAGCATAACACTTCGCCGCCGATTTTTTCTTCGGCTGCCTGCTTGTTGGTCATCACGCCTTTGCTGGTGGACAGGATGGCGATGCCAAGTCCGTTGAGCACACGGGGCATGTCTTTGTAGCCGGTGTATTGACGAAGGCCGGGACGCGATACGCGTTTGAGAACCTTGATGGCGTTAACACGGTCTACGGGATCGTACTTGAGGGCTATCTTGATAGCGCCTGCAGGGGTGTTCCCTTCGATGAATTTGTAGTTGAGGATGTAGCCCTTCTCGAAGAGGATCTTGGTGATCTCTTTCTTGATGTTGGAGGCGGGCACTTCCACCACGCGGTGGTTGGCCTTGATGGCGTTCCTCAATCTTGTCAGATAGTCTGCAATGGGGTCTGTCATTGTTGTTTGTTGTTAAATTGATTGGGGTGTTCCCAACAATATTTAATACTAAAAGTCTTCTCTGTTTGTTCTGCCGTCTCTACGGATGGCAGCGGGAGGGAGGGGCAGAACCGCATAATGCGGTGTGTATATCGTCGATTTCGACGTCCGCGTCGAGCCGCCGCAGGGTCGTGCCCACGGCGGCGACGGACGGTTACCAGCTGGCTTTCTTTACACCGGGTATCAGACCGGCAGAAGCCATTTCGCGGAACTGTATACGCGAAATACCGAACTGGCGCATGTAGCCCTTGGGACGTCCGGTGATGGAGCAGCGGTTGTGCATGCGGATGCTGGACGCGTTCTTGGGCAGGCGTTGCAGCTGCTGATAAATCTCGTAGGCGCTTTCGCCTTGCTTGGCGAGTTCTTTGGCCTGAAGACGCAGTGCAGCTTTACGCTCGGCATATTTCTGAACGAGGCGTGCGCGCTTTACTTCGCGCGCTTTCATTGATTCTTTTGCCATTATACTGTGTTTGTGCGGGGGTTAGTTTTTGGCGTTCTTGAAGGGAAGTCCGAAGTGCTTGAGCAGCGCGTAACCTTCGGCATCGGTCTTGGCGGAAGTCACAAATGTGATATTCATACCAAGGAGTTTGCTGATGGCGTCGATGTTGATTTCGGGGAAGATAATCTGCTCGGTGATACCAAGGGTGTAGTTACCACGGCCGTCAAGTTTGCCTTCGATACCCTTGAAGTCACGGATACGGGGCAGAGCCACACGTACCAGACGCTCGAGGAATTCGTACATACGCTCGCGACGAAGGGTCACGCGTACGCCTACGGGCATCTTCTTACGCAGGTGGAAGTTGGAGATATCCTTCTTGGACAGGGTTGCCACTGCTTTCTGACCGGTGATGGCGGTGAGTTCGGCGATGGCGGTGTCTATGATCTTGCGGTCCTGAGTTGCTTCACCAAGGCCCTGATTGATGACAATTTTCTCCAAGCGGGGCACCTGCATGATGGTGGTGTAGTTGAACTCTTTCTCAAGGGCGGGGATAATGCGCTCCTTGTAGTCTTTCTGAAGTGTGGTGGTGCTCATTATTTAATCTCCTCTCCTGATTTTTTGGAATAACGGACTGTCTTGCCTGCCTCGTTCTTACGGAAGCCTACGCGTACGGGCTTACCGCTCTTGGGGTCGAGCAGGGCAACGTTGCTCACATGTATGCCGGCCTCTTTTTTCACCAGACCGCCCTGAGGGTGCTGAGCCGAGGGCTTGGTGGCCTTGGTGACTACATTGACGCCTTCGACGACTACGCGGTCTTTCTTGACGAGTACTTCGAGTACGCGTCCTTGTTTGCCGCGGTCTTCGCCGGCGAGCACTTGTACGGTGTCGCCTTTTTTGATATGCTGTTTGCTCATTGTCTTGTTTGTGTTTGGTGGCGCGAGGCTTGATTAGAGCACCTCGGGTGCCAGTGAAACGATTTTCATGTTGGTGGCACGGAGCTCACGGGCTACCGGTCCGAAGATACGCGTGCCACGGAGTTCGCCGGCGTTGTTGAGCAGTACGCATGCGTTGTCGTCAAAGCGGATGTAGGATCCGTCGGCGCGGCGGATTTCCTTCTTGGTGCGTACGACGACGGCTTTGCTGACGGTGCCTTTCTTGACGTCGGAACCGGGCAGGGCGTTTTTCACCGATACTACGATGATGTCACCTACGGAAGCATAACGGCGCCCTGTACCTCCAAGTACGTGGATGCACAGTACTTCTTTTGCGCCGGAGTTGTCGGCTACAGTGAGCCTTGTTTCGGTTTGTATCATTGTCGTTACTTAACTTTTTCGATGATTTCTACTAATCTCCAGCGCTTGGTCTTGCTCATAGGACGAGTTTCCATCAGGCGTACGGTGTCACCTACGGAGCACTCGTTCTTCTCGTCGTGGGCGTGGAACTTCTTGGTCTTGTTCACGAATTTGCCGTAGATGGGGTGTTTCTCTTTCCATTTTACGGTCACGGTGATTGTCTTGTCGCCTTTGTTGCTGGAAACAACCCCGATGCGTTCTTTACGAAGATTTCGTTTTTCCATGTGTTTCTGTTGTTAGTTGTTGTGGAACATTGGATGGGGATGTCCGGAGTTATTTCGCAGCTTTGGCTTCCTGAATTTCGCGAGCGCGGAGTTCGGTCTTCACGCGTGCTATAGCACGACGGTCGGCTGTAATCTTTGCGGGGTTATCCAGGGGCGTTACGGCGTGGTTGATGGTGAGCTGGCGGTAGTCTTTCTCCATCTGTGCGAGGCGTGCGCGCAGGTCGGCGGTCGCCATTTCTTTGATTTCTTGCTGTTTCATAGTGGCGTGCTGACTTTTATACGTTCTGGCTGGGATCGTAGTCGCGTGCTACGACAAACTTGGTGACTACGGGGAGCTTCTGTGCTGCAAGGCGCAGTGCTTCCTTTGCGATTTCATAGCTTACGCCTTCAACCTCGATAATCATACGACCGGGGGTGACGGGTGCTACGAAGCCTTCGGGCGAACCTTTACCTTTACCCATGCGGACTTCGGCAGGTTTCTTGGTGATAGGCTTATCGGGGAAGATGCGTATCCAAATCTGACCCTGACGCTGCATGTAGCGGGTCACGGCGATACGAGCAGCCTCTATCTGGCGACCGGTGATCCACTTGGATTCAAGGGTCTTTATACCAAAGGAGCCGAAGGCGAGCTGGTTGCCACGTTGGGCATTACCTTTCATGCGGCCTTTTTGTGAACGGCGGAATTTGGTTTTCTTAGGTTGTAACATTGTCGTTTGTGTTGGATGTTGTTAACTTTTGTGTTGTTCTCCGCGTGCTATGCCTTAACGGGGGTTCTTGGCACCGCGGCGGAAGCCTCCGCGACGTCCTGCCGGTGCGCCGGCGGGGCGATTCTCCTTGGAAGCCTGAGTGAACGAGGGAGCCAGGTCACGTTTACCATAAACTTCGCCACGGCAGATCCATACCTTTACGCCGACAACGCCGACTTTGGTGTGGGCTTCTACGAGTGCGTAGTCGATGTCGGCACGCAGTGTGTGCAGGGGCGTACGGCCTTCCTTGAACATTTCGCTGCGAGCCATTTCGGCGCCGTTGAGGCGGCCGCTGACCTGAACCTTGATACCCTCGGCGCCGGCACGCATAGTCGATGCTACGGCCATCTTGACGGCGCGACGGTAAGCTATCTTACCTTCGATCTGACGAGCGATATTGGCTGCTACGATTTGGGCGTCCATTTCGGGGCGTTTTACCTCGAAGATGTTGATCTGAACGTCCTTGTCGGTGATTTTCTTAAGCTCTTCCTTGAGTTTCTCGACTTCGCTGCCGCCTTTGCCGATGATCAGACCGGGGCGCGAGGTGCAAACGGTGATGGTTACGAGCTTGAGGGTACGTTCGATGACAATGCGGGATACCGAGCATTTGGCCAAGCGGACATCGAGGTAGCGGCGAAGGCGCGAGTCTTCTAAGATGGTGTCGCCGTATTTCTTGCCGCCGTACCAGTTGGAATCCCAGCCACGGATGATGCCGAGGCGGTTGCTGATAGGATTAACTTTCTGTCCCATGGTTTATGCTTCTGTGTTTTGGTTGATACGGTCTACGATGATGGTGACGTGGTTGGAACGCTTGCGGATGCGGTAGCCACGTCCTTGGGGTGCTGTGCGAAGGCGTTTGAGCATCGGCGCGCAGTCTACGTGTATAGTCTTGACGCAGAGTACACCGGCTTCGGCCTTTTCTTCGTTCTTTGCTTCCCAGTTGGCGATGGCCGAGCGAAGGAGTTTCTCGAGGCGTCCGGCAGCTTCCTTATTGGAGAACTTGAGCAGGCCTAAGGCGCGGAAAACTTCTTTGCCACGTACCATATCAGCCACGAGGCGCATCTTGCGGGGGGAAGAAGGCACGTTGTTGAGCCGAGCGAAGGCTGTCACTTTCTTGACTGCCTTGATTTTGTCGGCTGCTTCTTTTTTTCTATTACCCATTGTATTATGCGGTTGTTTTGGCGGGTTCTGTTTTTTGTTGTTTTGGATGTTTGGTTGCGGCGGTGTTCCGTCGCGGTCGTGGTCTTAGCGTTGTCGGGGTGACGCTGCGTCTCCGGGGTACTTGCCGAGGAAGGCTGGCTTACGTTGGAGTGCGCCTGCGTGTCCGATGGGGCTTCGGCCGCCGCCGCTGCGCGGTGCCGTCACCTTATTGGGTGAACGGCTGCCGCCGCGGTCGCCGGATTATTTTTTCTTGTTGCCGGCGTGTCCGCGGAATGTGCGGGTGGGGGCGAATTCGCCGAGCTTGTGGCCTACCATATTTTCGGTGACGTACACGGGGATAAACTTGTTTCCGTTGTGTACGGCGAAGGTATGACCTACGAACTCGGGAGCGATCATGGATGCGCGGCTCCACGTCTTGATGACGTTCTTCTTACCGGTGGCGTCCATATCGGCGACTTTTTTCTCCAGTTTTACGGAGATAAAGGGTCCTTTTTTTAGGGAACGGCTCATAAGTGTATGCTGATTATCTGATTACTTCTTTCTTCTCTCAATGATGTACTTCGAAGAGTGCTTCTTGGGCGCACGGGTCTTGAGACCTTTAGCGTAGAGACCCTTGCGTGAGCGGGGATGGCCACCGGATGCGCGGCCTTCGCCACCACCCATGGGGTGGTCGACAGGGTTCATAACCACGCCGCGGTTGCGCGGACGACGTCCGAGCCAGCGCGAGCGGCCGGCCTTACCGGAACGTTCGAGCGAGTGTTCGCTGTTGCCTACAACACCGACGGTTGCACGACAGGTGGCGAGGATTTTGCGGGTTTCGCCCGAAGGAAGTTTGATAATAGCATAGTTGCCTTCGCGTGACACGATCTGTGCGAAGGTGCCGGCGCTGCGGGCGATGAATGCGCCCTGACCGGGACGGAGCTCGATGTTGTGTACCAGCGTACCTACGGGTATCTTACCCAGGGGCAGGCAGTTGCCTACTTCGGGAGCCACGTCTTCGCCGGAAACCACGGTGGTGCCGACTTCGAGGCCGTTGGGTGCGATGATGTACGCTTTGGCACCGTCGACGTAGTACAGCAGGGCGATGCGTGCCGAGCGGTTGGGGTCGTATTCGATGCTCTTGACTACGGCGGGTATGCCGTCTTTGTTTCTCTTAAAGTCTATGATACGGTATTTGCGTTTGTGGCCACCGCCCAGGTATCGGGAGGTGAGGTGGCCTTCGGCGTTGCGACCGCCGCTGGCGCGCTTACCGACTGTAAGAGATTTCTCCGGTGTAGTAGCAGTGATGGTACCTTTGAATACACCGATAACTTTGTGTCGTTGCCCGGGGGTGGTGGGCTTGAATTTTCTTACTGCCATTTTATGTTAGATGTTGCTAAAGAAGTCTATGGTCTGGCCGTCTGCGACGTTTACGAAGGCTTTCTTCCACTGGGCTGTCTTGCCGCGCAGAAGGCCGGTGCGGGTCCAGCGGGATTTGTTCTTGCCGCGGACTATGGCTGTATTGACGTTGACGACTTTTACACCGTAAGTTTGCTCTACGAGGGTCTTAATCTGGTATTTGTTTGCCTCGGGGGATACACGGAAGGTGTATGTTCCGCGCTTTTCGGTAAGCTTGGTTGCCTTCTCGGTAATGATGGGTTTGATCATTATATCCATTGTTGTTCCTCCTTAGAATTTGTTTACCGTCTCGAGCGAGCTCTCGGTAATGATGATTACGTTGTTGTTGAGCAGTGCGTAGGTGTTGGCATCGCCGGCGCGGAGGATATTGACTCCGGGGACGTTGCGTGCCGACAGGGCTACATTGCGGTCGATGTTGGCGTTGAGCACGAGTGCCTTCTTGCCTTCAAAGTTGAGGGCCTTGGCAATCTTGACAAACTCTTTGGTCTTGGGGGCTTCGATTTTGATGTCCTCGACCACGATGATTTGGCCGTCGGCTGCCTTTGCGGACAATGCGCTGCGACGTGCGAGGTCTTTCATCTTGGCGTTGAGTTTGAAGCGGTAGTCGCGGGGACGGGGACCGAATACACGGCCGCCACCTACGAGTACGGGCGAGTTGATATCACCGATACGCGAACCGCCGCCGCCTTTTTGTTTGTGCAGTTTGCGGGTCGAGCCGGACACTTCGCTACGCTCTTTGGATTTGTGTGTACCCTGACGTTGGTTGGCAAGATACTGTTTTACGGCGAGGTAGAGTACGTGCTCGTTGGGCTCTATCGCGAACACCTCGTCGTTGAGGACTGCCTTACGACCGGTGTCTTTTCCTTCTTGGGTGTATATTGCGAGTTCCATTGTTATTTCTCGATTGAAATGATTGAACCTTTGCTTCCGGGAATGGAGCCCTTGAGCATTATGATGTTGTGTTCGGGGATGACTTTGATGACCTGGAGGTTCTGGACTGTCACCTGACGGTTGCCCATCTGACCGGCCATACGCATTCCCTTGAAGACCTTGGCGGGATAGGAGCAGGCACCTACCGAACCGGGGGCGCGCAGACGGTTGTGCTGGCCGTGTGTGCTTTGGCCTACACCACCGAAGCCGTGACGCTTAACGACGCCTTGGTAGCCTTTACCTTTGCTGATGCCGACTACGTCTACGAAATCGTTTTCGTTGAACAGTTCGGCTGTGATGGTGTCTCCGGCGCTGTATTGTCCTTCGAAACCCTTGAACTCGGCCAAGTATCGCTTGGGTGCTACACCGGCTTTCTTGAAGTGACCCAATTCGGGGGCGGTGAGGTGTTTCTCCTTCTGTTCGCCGAAACCGAGCTGTACGGCATCATAGCCGTCTTTAGCCACTGTCTTGACCTGTGTAACCACGCAAGGACCTACTTCGATAACAGTGCATGGAATGTTCTTTCCCTCGGCACTGAAAACGGATGTCATTCCGATTTTCTTTCCTAATAATCCTGGCATTTCTGTGTTGGTTTTGTGGTTGGATATTATTTATTGAATGTTGATTGTCTTGTGTCCATTTCCGGGTGACCCCGCGGCATGATGCCGCGGGAGCCGGTCCGGAACGTTTGGGGTCTTCGTCAGACTTTGATTTCTACTTCGACACCGCTGGGGAGTTCCAGCTTCATGAGTGCGTCCACGGTCTTGGCGGTGGAGTTGTAGATGTCGATGAGGCGTTTGTATGACGAGAGCTGGAATTGTTCGCGCGCTTTCTTGTTGACGAATGTCGAACGGTTGACGGTGAATATGCGCTTGTGTGTAGGCAGGGGTATGGGGCCGGAGATTACGGCGCCTGTAGCCTTCACTGTCTTGACGATCTTCTCGGCGCTCTTGTCGACGAGGTTGTGATCGTAAGATTTGAGTTTAATGCGAATTTTTTGGCTCATGATTTCTTATGATGTGCTTTGCGTTTTTATTGGCTTATTTGATTAGGTCTACGCGGCCCTGGCACTCGGTGAGCACGTTGCGTGCTATCGAGGAGGATACTTCGGCGTAGTGGGAGAAGGACATCGTCGAGGTGGCGCGTCCGGAGGTGATGGTACGCAGGGCGGTGACGTAGCCGAACATTTCGGCCAGAGGTGCTTTGGCCTTGACTACGCGGGCGCCGGAGCGGGATGTTTCCATACCTTCGACTTGGCCGCGACGCTTGTTGAGGTCGGAGATAACATCACCCATAGATTCCTCGGGGGTGACAACTTCGATCTTCATGATGGGCTCGAGCAGCACGGGGCCGGCCTTTTCGCAGGCTTTCTTGAATGCCTGGATGGCGCAGAGCTCGAAGGAGAGCTGATCGGAGTCCACGGGGTGGAACGAACCGTCTATCACGGTCACCTTGAGCTGCTCTACGGGGAAGCCGGCAAGTACACCGGTCTTCATAGCCGTGGTGAAGCCCTTCTGTATCGAGGGGATGAATTCCTTGGGAATGTTACCGCCCTTGACTTCGTCCACAAATTGGAGGTTGCCTTCAAAGCCTTCGTCAACGGGTTCGACGCGTACGATGATGTCGGCAAATTTACCGCGACCACCGGTCTGCTTCTTGAACACTTCGCGGAGTTCAACGGGCTTGGTGATGGATTCTTTATAGGTAACCTGAGGACGACCCTGCTTGCACTCGACTTTGAATTCGCGTTTCAGACGGTCGATAATGATATCGAGGTGAAGCTCACCCATACCGGAGATAACGGTTTGGCCGGTTTCTTCGTTGGTCTTAACCTGGAAGGTGGGGTCTTCTTCGGCGAGTTTCTGCAGACCCACGCCGAGTTTGTCGAGGTCTTTCTGAGTGAGGGGCTCGACTGCGATACCGATTACGGGATCGGGGAAGTCCATAGCCTCGAGTACGATGGGTGCGTTTTCGTCGCAGAGGGTATCACCGGTACGGATGTCCTTGAAGCCTACGCCGGCACCTATATCGCCGCAACCGATGCGGTCTTTGGGGTTCTGCTTGGCGGAGTGCATCTGGAAGAGACGGGAGATACGCTCCTTCTTGCCCGAACGAGCATTGAGCACGTAGCTGCCGGCATCTACGTCGCCGGAGTATACGCGGAAGAAGCACAGACGGCCTACATAGGGGTCGGTGGCAATCTTGAATGCGAGTGCGCACATGGGAGCTTCGGATGAGGGCTCGCGTGTGAGGATGGTGTCGGGGTCACCCACGGCATGTCCTTCTACTGCGCCGGCGTCTACGGGGCTGGGCAGGTAGGCGCACACGGCGTCAAGCAGGGGCTGCACGCCTTTGTTCTTGAACGAGGAGCCGCAAATCATGGGCACAACGTTCATCGACAGGGTGGCTTTGCGCAGGGCTGCCTTGATTTCGTCCTCGGTGATGGTGGAGGGATCGTCGAAGTATTTCTCCATGAGTGCGTCATCGTACTCGGCGATTTTCTCGAGCATCTTGTCGCGGTATTCCTGAGCCTCATCGAGGAGGTTTTCGGGTATATCGTCGATTTCGTAATCGGCGCCCATGGTCTCGTCGTGCCAGAATATGGCTTTCATACGGATGAGGTCGACAACGCCCTTGAATGTTTCTTCAGCACCGATAGGTATCTGTATGGGGCAGGGATTGGCGCCGAGGATATCGTGGAGCTGGCGTACTACTTCAAAGAAGTTGGCGCCGGAGCGGTCCATCTTGTTGACGTAACCGATACGGGGTACGTTGTACTTGTCGGCCTGGCGCCATACGGTTTCGCTCTGGGGTTCTACACCACCTACGGCGCAGAATGTAGCCACAGCGCCGTCAAGTACGCGGAGCGAACGTTCCACTTCGACGGTGAAGTCGACGTGTCCCGGAGTGTCGATGAGGTTGATTTTGTATTTCTCATCATTATATTTCCAGAAGGCGGTAGTAGCGGCGGATGTGATAGTGATGCCGCGTTCCTGCTCCTGTTCCATCCAGTCCATGGTGGCTGCGCCATCATGTACCTCACCGATTTTGTGGGTAAGGCCTGTATAGAAGAGTATGCGTTCCGAAGTGGTGGTCTTGCCGGCATCGATGTGTGCCATGATGCCGATGTTTCGGGTATACTTTAGTCTCTGGTCTTCTGCTTGTGACATATTCGGATGTGTTGTTGGTTTCTATATTTATGAAGTCCTGTGATACTGTTGTTATGACTTTCTTACTCCGAATATCAGAAGCGGAAGTGTGCGAAGGCGCGGTTGGCCTCTGCCATTTTGTGCATATCTTCTTTGCGCTTGAAGGCACCGCCTTGGTTGTTGAATGCGTCAACTACTTCTGCGGCGAGCTTGTCGGCCATGGTCTTGCCACCACGGCGGCGTGCGTACAGTATCAGGTTCTTCATGGATATAGATTCCTTACGGTCGGGGCGTATTTCGGTAGGCACCTGGAAGGTGGCACCGCCGATACGACGGCTCTTAACCTCGACTTGCGGAGTGATGTTCTCCAAGGCTTTTTTCCAGATCTCGAGTGCGGTAGCTTCCTCATTGGGAAGTTTGCTCTTGACAATCTCGAGGGCGTTATAGAATATGGTGTAAGCTGTGTTCTTTTTTCCGTCGTACATCAGGTGGTTGACGAACTTGGAGACGCGCACGTCGTTGAACACGGGATCGGGTAGAACGATCCGTTTTTTGGGCTTTGCCTTTCTCATTGTTGTTGTGTCGTAGTGTTTTCGAGTTGCTTGGTTGCTTGCTGCTTTGTTCTTCGGCACCCGGCTCGCTGTCGCTATGCCTTTATACCTTCCGGGCGGATGCGTGGTGGATGTTGTTCCCGGTGGCGGGCTGCTTTATCGCTGTCCTCTGACAGCCTGTCGGGCGAGGTGCTTACTCAACCTTTGCTGCTTGCCCGTCGTGCGGGCTGCTGCTTTTCAAGTTTTACGAAAACGAGTTAAATGTTTTTGTTTTGATTTAATCTCGCGGTGCTTTCAGTATAGCTTCACTGCCGTGCCTGTGGCAATTACTTCTTGGCTGCACCGGCCTTGGGACGCTTAGCGCCGTATTTGCTTCGGCGTTGCGTACGGTCCTTGACACCGGAGGTATCGAGGGTTCCGCGAACGATGTGATAACGCACACCGGGAAGGTCTTTTACACGACCGCCGCGAACGAGCACGATGCTGTGCTCCTGCAGGTTGTGACCCTCGCCGGGGATGTAGGAGTTGACCTCTTTGCCATTGGTCAAGCGCACACGCGCTACCTTACGGATGGCAGAGTTAGGCTTCTTGGGGGTGGTGGTGTACACACGCACGCAGACTCCGCGACGTTGGGGGCAGGAGTCCAAAGCGGGCGACTTGCTCTTATCCACCAGTGCCACGCGTCCTTTTCTTACTAATTGCTGAATAGTAGGCATCTTAGTTGTTGGTGTTACTTGAAAATGTTTAATACAGTTGTTGATATTCTTTTTTATCATACGGCACACAGCCCAAAATACACCTATCGCTTTATCCGTCAAAGATTTAGCGATGGCGCAACGGGCCTTTGGCCTATATTTCGGATGCAAAGATACACACTATTTCTCTAACTGCCAAATATTTCCGCAAAAAATTTCGATTTATTTTTCGATGCCTTCCGACTTCGAAAAATCGGCAGCAGAGACAGCCGAAGTTTACGCCTTATCAAGCTATAAATCACGGCTTGCCAAAGCGACGACGAAGACGACGGACGCCCTCGAGCCCCAGCAGCGGCAGAGCGACTCCGGCCACGCTGTACAGCGCCCAGAAAAAGTCCAGATGATTGAAATGTATCACCATGTGACATCCCACCTGATGCCAATCCAAGTCGTAATACCAGATTTTAAGCAGGCTCACGGCCTTGAATGCAACTATATGGAAAATAAATATATACAACGTATTCTCTCCAATATATACCAGCAAACGGCGAAGACGCGAGCCGAGGCGTCCGGCATGTATGAATGCCGATACGCGATAGGTGACCACGAAGCCGATCAATCCGGTCAACGGAAGGGTCAGAACATCACGCATAGTGCCGCTATTATTCATTCCGCATAGATGCAGATATGCCGCCAGACACATCAATCCGAAGAGTCCGAGAGTCAGCCACCACCGCCGAGGTATATAGCCGCCGTAACGGCACATCAGATAGCCCGCACCAAAGAAAAACAGACCCCAAATTTCACGCATTCCACCATTGGGTATAGTCTGTATACGTGCATTGAAAAATATACGGAATGCCGTGAAAGCAAGGGCGATAATACATATCAACACCACCGCCCTATCGCCGCGCAACCACACGCGTCCGTCCAACAGTTTATATAGAATCAGGAACAATACCGAAGCGACAAGCAGACCGCGGAAAAACCAAAAGGCACCGGCCAGAAACTCGTCATATCCGGCCATCGAAAACACGATATTGATCAGACGCTGGGCGGCGCCATCCCACGAGTACGGATGAGTGACCCCACCCGTCCAATTGCCGTACTGCTCATTGAGTATTCCGAAGTAAAACAGCACATTATGGAGCGCCCAAAATACCAGTGCCCAAGTCAGGAACGGGACATAAAGCCCTTTGACGCGCTTGACACAAAACTCCCAAGGGCGGTCCAGCCACTTGCGGCTGAAGAAGTAGCCTGCCGCAATGAAAAACAGCGGCATGTGAAACGTGTAAATAAAATTGGTCAGCAGCTCCGGAGCCTCAACGTGTCCTACGACCATCAAGATGATAGCTATACCCTTACATATCGAAATAGTATGGTCCCGAGTACCTTCCGCCACGGGCGGAGCAAGCGGCTTGGTTGCAATAGTCATAACTTCAAAGACATTATTATAAAGACAATGCCGCACATCGGGCATCAGTCCCGGATAGCACGACGCCGCACAGACACGTCGGCACGGCACAAAAAGAAAGAAAGTGTTCACGACAGCCCGCCTACGCGCAAAGGCACGATACCGCCCTATCGCATTCAGGCACCGTCGTACTATAATATATATGTACACGTATATGTACACGCGAAGCATCGCCAAGGTCATGATCGGCAAACGCATCGGCACGGCAAAATTACGCAATATTCCGCTAAAAAAACGCAAAAATCGCCATAGACTTTGGTAATTAGAAAATTATGCGTATCTTTGCCGCGCTAAAAACGGACAGCATCAAACGACCGTTACGAGAGTATACTAACATTTTATTAACTTTTTTAATGACAGAACTTAAAAACACCCCTATCGAAGACTTCGATTGGGATGCCTACGAAAACGGCGAAACCGCCAGCGCCAAAACGCGCGAGGAACTCACCCGCACCTATGACGAGTCGCTCAACACCGTCAAGGACAAGGATGTAATCGAAGGTACCATCATCGCCCTGAACAAACGCGAAGCAGTGGTTAACATCGGCTACAAGAGCGACGGCATCATCCCCATGAGCGAATTCCGCTACAACCCCGACATCAAAGTCGGCGACACCGTAGAGGTATTCATCGAAAACCAAGAAGACAAGAAGGGCCAACTCATCCTCTCCCACAAGAAAGCACGTGCAGCACGCGCATGGGAGCGCATCAGCGCCGCACTTGCCAACGACGAAATCATCAAGGGCTTCATCAAATGCCGCACCAAAGGCGGCATGATTGTCGACGTATTCGGCATCGAAGCCTTCCTTCCCGGATCGCAGATCGACGTTAAGCCCATCCGCGACTACGATATGTACGTGGGCAAGACCATGGAATTCAAAGTGGTCAAAATCAACGAAGAATACAAGAACGTCGTTGTATCCCACAAGGCACTCATCGAAGCCGAGCTCGAAGCGCAGAAGAAAGAAATCATCTCCAAGCTCGAGAAAGGTCAGGTACTCGAAGGCACCGTCAAGAACATCGTCAGCTACGGCGCATTCATCGACCTGGGCGGCGTCGACGGCCTTATCCACATCACTGACCTCTCCTGGGGACGCGTTACAGACCCCGCCGAAGTCGTACAACTCGACCAGAAGCTCAACGTTGTCATCCTCGACTTTGACGACGAAAAGAAACGTATCGCTCTGGGTCTCAAGCAACTTCAGCCCCATCCGTGGGATGCTCTCGACCCCAACCTCAAAGTTGGCGACAAGGTCAAAGGCAAAGTTGTCGTTATGGCCGACTACGGTGCATTTGTAGAAATCGCCCCCGGTGTCGAAGGCCTCATCCACGTCAGCGAAATGTCTTGGAGCCAGCACCTGCGCTCCGCTCAGGACTTCATGAAAGTCGGTGACGAAGTCGAAGCCGTTGTCCTCACCCTCGACCGCGAAGACCGCAAGATGTCCCTCGGCATCAAGCAGCTCAAGAACGACCCCTGGGAGAACATCGAGACCAAATACCCCATCGGTAGCCGCCACACCGCCAAGGTGCGCAACTTCACCAACTTCGGCGTATTCGTCGAAATCGAAGAAGGCGTCGACGGTCTGATCCACATCTCCGACCTCTCTTGGACCAAGAAAATCAAACACCCCAGCGAATTCACTCAGATCGGTGCCGACATCGATGTCGAAGTACTCGCTATCGACAAAGAAAACCGTCGCCTCAGCCTCGGCCACAAGCAGCTCGAAGAGAACCCCTGGGATGCATTTGAAACCGAATTTGCCGTAGGTTCCATCCACGAAGGCAAAGTATCCGAAGTATTCGACAAAGGCGCAGTCATCGCCCTCGACCACGGTGTAGAAGGCTTTGCAACGCCCAAGCACCTCGTTAAAGAAGACGGAACACAGGCCAAGGCCGGTGAAACCCTCAACTTCAAGGTCATCGAATTCAACAAAGACAGCAAGCGCATCATCCTCAGCCACAGCCGCATCTTCGAAGACGAAGCACGCGCCGAGAAAGCCGCAGAGCGCAAAGCCAAACGTGCCACCCGCGCACCCAAGGCCGAAGAAGCTCCCGCAGCCCTCAACGCACCGTTAGAGAAGACTACCCTCGGCGACCTCGAGGCACTTGCAGCCCTCAAAGAGAAACTCGCCAACGACGAGAAATAATAAGCTTCACGCTTAGTCACCCATAACGCGGCGGCGGAACCCCCTCGGGTCCCGCCGCCTGCTTGTTTATTGTAGTGTGTCAAAACCGACAACCCTGTAGGGGCGCTATACATAGCGCCCGCGCAATAAGGCGTAAAACAATGACATTTATGCACGTATACAACATTATACCGACGTCGCTCCGGGGCTGTGTCAAAATAGGCGCAGCCCCGCGTAGACAGGGGTGATATGGTGATCCCTGTATGTTATACTATATTGCGCCACTACAGCGATTCGCCATATTGACGTGTCCCCCTACCGGCCAAAACAATCTTCCAGGTATGCCTATTGTTTTTTTGTAATCTCGAATATAATTCGTAAATTTGCAACACAAGAGAATAATCAGAAGACAAGATGAGGATAATTGCAGCACGAACAATACGGCAATACTACGAAGCTCACCCTGCCGCAAAAGCAGCACTTCAGGACTGGAGCAAAAAAGTGCGAGAAGCCGAGTGGACATCGCTTGCCGATATGAAGAAGACCTTTAACTCGGTCGATTACGTAGGCAACCAGCACTACGTTTTCAATATCAAGGGCAATGATTTTCGATTGGTGGCCGTAGTGAAGTTCACTCCTCATTTTGTACTGATCAGGTTTATCGGTACACATGCCGAATATGACAGAATTACTGACATAGCAAATATTTAGGATATGGTCAAGATAGAAAACGAAGCCCAATACGAGGGCGCATTGAAACGCGTCGAAGAATTGATGCTTAAACTGCCGGAAGACACTCCCGAGGATGACCCTGAGATGGTCGAACTGACACTGCTCGGCAATCTGGTAGCTGACTATGACGAAGAACATTACGCCATAGGCGATCCATCGCTAATAGATGTAATGAAACTGCGAATGTACGAGATGGGGCTGACACAATCCGCTCTTGCCAAGCTGCTCGGCGTAAGCCCCTCCCGCGTCTGCGATTACTTATCCGGCAAAAGCGAGCCCACGATGAAAGTCGCCCGCGAAATAAGCCGCAAGCTCAACATCTCGCCATCCATAGTACTCGGAGTATAAGGTATAATTAGAATAGGCAAGTCGGTATAGGTAGTTACATAATTTTAAGAGTACGCGGCACGCTGTACCCGCGGTTTTTCGAGCGAAAAAGTGTAACTTTGCATAAATATAGCCGCACGGGGTGGCAGGGCATAGGGCGCCCGGCCGACCGGATTAGGTGGCTTAACTGGTACACGCTGATGAACAAGACATTGACATACTGCGCATTGCTTGCTATGGCAACCGCTATCGGCGGCTGCGGACATGGTGAAAGCGCGGACACGCCGTCACAAGACAGCGCGGAGGCTATTGTTGCACCCGCCGAGTCGGAAGACTACGTGGAGGCCGCCGAGATGCTGCTTGGCGGCGACTACCGCGACAGCGTACCGGCACTTTGGACCGACAGTATGCCCGATGATGATTGCATCAAAATGAAGGTGCGTATGCTGCCCGGCGGCCCGTTGGCCCGCGTGTTCAATGACAGCAATTATGTGCATTACGCCGAGGCTCAGGCTTTCGGCATCGCGCCGGTGATGAAGCCGTCCGACGTACTGACCATCGACCGTCCCATCGTTGCAGTACACTCGTGCGACGAATTCATCATCGACAGCCTCAAGTATTCGTACCCCTACCTCATCCCCGAAGCTGCAAAACTTCTGCACGACATCGGAGCACGGTTCAACGCCGAGCAAAAGGCACGCGGCGGAGGCCATTACCGCCTCAAAGTCACCAGCTTGCTGCGCACCCAACAAGTTGTCCGCCGTCTGCGTCGCGTCAACCGCATAGCCGTCGACTCGTCGGCGCATCGTTTCGGGACCACATTCGATATAAGCTACGTAAACTTCTATACAGACAGCCGCGGTGGCGTCAACCGCACACAGGAAGACCTCAAGAACCTCCTTGCCGAAATCCTATACGACATGTGCCAAAGCGGCCGCTGCTACATCAAATACGAACGAAAACAAGGATGCTTCCATATCACCACGCGCGACATCGTGGCTCGGCGCCCACGTCCCACTCCGCCGCCCGAGTTACAGAAAAAGCGTCGCAAGTGACCACATATAGACATCCTTAAAATTTAGAAATCCGTAAAGACATCTCGAGATATGAACGCCAATACAACATCCACCGCCAATTCGGCCGCACCCCTGCGTCGACCGACATGGCGTCGCGTCCTCAAAGTTTCCGCATGGGTCCTGATGGCCATAGTGTTGTACGCCTTCGGTATGGTTGCCGCCACTCTGAGTCTATTGCACCCCGAGAGGTTGACACCGCTGCTGGAACACGTGGCCAATA
>CAVEDT010000005.1:14321-19206 GCA_963614475.1 Roseburia faecis | reverse complement strand
CGCTGTTGCGGGCCCAGCTGCGACGTGCAATGCCGTTATTGACATCCCACAGCATCATCTCGTCTATGTGTCGGCGCGACTCTGCGCTGCCGTCGATGACCATGCCGAAGCCGCCGTTGACCACTTCGCCCCATCCGACGCCGCCGCCGTTGTGCAGCGACACCCAGGTGGCTCCGCGAAATCCGTCGCCGATGACATTCTGCACCGCCATATCTGCGGTAAAGGCCGAGCCGTCATAGATGTTGGACGTCTCGCGATAGGGCGAGTCCGTGCCCGAGACATCGTGGTGGTCGCGGCCCAAGACTATGGGCGCCGAGATGCGGCCGGCGGCTATGGCCTCGTTGAAGGCGCGAGCTATGGCCATACGACCCTCGGCGTCTGCATACAAGATGCGTGCCTGCGATCCCACGACCAAGTTGTTGGCGCCCGCCTCGGCTATCCAATGGATGTTGTCTTCGAGCTGTCCGGCGATTTCGGCGGGGGCATCGCGGCGCATATCTTCGAGTACGCGTCGTGCAATGTCGTCGCTTAGCGCCAGGTCCTCAGGCCGTCCCGAGGTACATACCCAGCGGAACGGTCCGAAGCCGTAATCAAAGAACAACGGCCCCATAATATCCTGGACGTAAGACGGATATATAAACTTGCCGTCGGAGTCCACGATATCCGCTCCGGCGCGCGAGGCTTCCAGCATAAAGGCATTGCCGTAATCAAAGAAGTACATGCCGCGTGCCGTGAGCTTATTGATGGCGGCCACCTGTCGGCGCAGAGACTTCTGCACCTGCTGCTTGAATTGCTCCGGGTCTTCGGCCATCATCGTGCGCGACTGTTCGTAAGTGAGTCCTGCCGGATAGTATCCGCCGGCCCACGGATTGTGCAGCGAGGTCTGGTCGCTGCCCAGGTCTACGCGTATATCCTCTTGTGCCAAACGTTCCCACAGGTCCACAATATTGCCCTGATAGGCCATAGACACCACTTCGCCGGCGGCCAAGGCGCGGCGCAAGCGCGGAATAAGTTCGTCCAGCGAGGTATGCACCTCGTCCACCCATCCTTGGCTATGACGTTTCTCGACGGCGGCCGGATTGATTTCGGCGACGACGCTGACCACTCCGGCAATATTGCCGGCCTTGGGCTGAGCGCCGGACATTCCACCCAAGCCGGAGGACACAAACAGCATACGGCGTGTGTCGCCCGGTGCGCGGCGCTTTCGCGCGGCGTTGAGTACCGTGATGGTGGTGCCGTGGACAATGCCCTGCGGACCTATGTACATGTACGATCCGGCGGTCATCTGGCCGTACTGCGACACGCCCATGGCGTTGAAGCGCTCCCAGTCGTCCGGCTTCGAGTAATTGGGTATGACCATACCGTTGGTGACGACGACACGCGGAGCGTCCTTATGCGACGGGAACAATCCCAGCGGATGCCCCGAGTACATCACCAAGGTCTGGCGCTCGGTCATCTGCGACAGGTATTGCATCGCCAGGCGGTATTGCGCCCAGTTTTGGAACACGGCACCGTTGCCACCGTAGGTGATAAGCTCGTGCGGATGCTGAGCCACGCGCGGATCCAAATTGTTCTGTATCATCAGCATTATGGCCGCTGCCTGCCGACATTTGGCCGGATATTCCTCGATGGAGCGGGCATACATCGGATAATGCGGACGCAGGCGATACATATATATGCGGCCATAGCGACGCAACTCCTCGGCAAATTCCGGAGCCAGCACAGCGTGCTGTTCCTTAGGGAAATAGCGCAACGCATTCTTCAGCGCCAAGGCCTTTTGGGCCGGCGTGAGTATGTCCTTGCGACGCGGAGCGTGGTTGACGGATGTATCATATTCCTGCGGTTCGGGCAGTCGGGACGGAATTCCGCCGATGATATCCTGTTGGAATTCGTTGAGTGTCATAGTCTTTCTTCGATTTCGGATATTAGAGTCTGTTCGCGGCTGTCCGCCTCAGCGGCCAGGGCCTGCGCCTCACCTCTGAGGGCCTTGGCCTTGTCCGTATCCTTGAGTCCGGCAGCGTTTATCATCACGTTAAGCGCCGCACCGCGTACGGCGGCACGTGCGGCAAGTATGGCCACACCGGCGTCCGAGAGCGAATTGGGATTGCCCTCCACGGCCATGGCGTGCGCCACTTCAAAGACCTCCATAGCGGCCTCCATCGTCTTCAGCGGCACCTGAGCGGCATACAGCGTGGCCTCCTCAAGGGCGGCGGCGCGTGCGGTCTTCTCTTCCTCCGTACCTTTGGGCATGGCAAATACAGCCATGATGCGGTTGAAGGCTTCGGTATCCTCGTCCACCAAAGCGAGCAGACGCTGCATCAGCGCCTGACCCTTCACGGCCCAGTCCGAGAAGAATTCCCAGCGGTCATCCCATCCGGGTTTGTGCGCCGACAGATTGGCGACCATCGTGGCCAGAGCGGCACCCATGGCGCCCATATATGCCGATACGGAGCCGCCGCCGGGAGCCGGCGATTCGCTGGCCGTCTCCTCGGCAAAGCCCTGACAGGTAAGGCCGACGAGCTTCTTGCCGCCCTTGGGTGCCAAGAGGTCTTCAATGACCTTTTCGTGCACCTTGAAAGGCGCTAAATCCTCAAGGCCGAGCGACTTGACGGCTATCTTGATAATCTCGTCATCGCTGATGCCCAGCGAGCGGCACTGCTTGCGCAGGAAGTAACGCCCGGCATCCAGCAGACACGAGCGCGGCACCAGGCCGACAATTTCGGTTCCGGTGACACGTAATCCGCGACGATCGGCGGCGCGGCACACCTCCTCGAAGGCTACGTGCAGCGGTGTAGCACGTATGTCCGTGATATTCATCGACACCTGCGCGATGCCGTATTCTTCGATGTACCATCCTATGGCCTTGCAGCCCTTAAGCGTGCCCGGAATCATCACCGGATTACCCTCGGCATCGCGCACAATCTTGCCGGTGATGGGATTGCCCTCACGACGCGGACGGCCTTTTTCGCGAACATCGAAGGCGATGGCATTGGCGCGGCGGGTGCTGGTCGAATTGAGGTTGAAATTGACTGCGACCAAGAAATCGCGAGCGCCGACAACGGTGGCTCCGCTACGCGCGGCCTGCTCGGTGAACTCGCCGCCGCCAAAGTCCGGCATCTCCGCCGGGTCGGTAATACGCTGAGCCAAAGCCTCGTACTCGCCCTTACGGCATACAGCCAAGTTGCGGCGCTCGGGACGCAAAGCCGCCGCCTCATAGCAATACGTCGGTATCGCCAACTCGGTGGCTATACGCTGCGCCAAGGCTCGAGCCATCTCGGCGCACTCCTCGAGGGTGACGCCGCTCACCGGCACCAGGGGCAAGACGTCCGTAGCGCCTATGCGCGGATGCTCGCCGTGGTGCGTGCGCATATCGATAAGTTCGGAAGCCTTCTTGACACTGCGGAAGGCCGCATCGACCACAGCCTCGGGCGTACCGGCAAAGGTCACCACCGTGCGATTGGTCGCCTTTCCGGGGTCAACATCCAGCAGTCGGACGCCATCGACATCCTCGATGCACTTGACTATTTCCTGTATAACTTCGGGGCGGCGTCCCTCGCTGAAATTGGGGACGCACTCAATGATACGTTTCATGTTTGGGTCTGGCACTTATGTGTTTGGTACTTATATTTGGTTTCGATATTGTATATTCGGTGTCGTACGTTCCGTATTATATGTTCGGTCTTGTACGTCCGGTCTTGATATTATGTCCGTCTCTTACGGACGTAGGTTTCTCGGGGGTTAGGTTTTTTGTCGCCATCCTTCGCGCCGAAGCCACACAATGACATTCAGCATGCCCGGATTGCAGCATTTGAGCGTCGGAAGCCACGCCGTAGACGTCAATGTGCCACCACTGCCGCCTTCCGGCCTCGGCTATCCCGCCGCTTTCACTGGCAAATATAGCACTTTTCCGGGAATAATCCCGCATCCACCCCGAAAACACCGCCGTGAACGTCTCTTGTTTTACCTAATGTTTTACCTAATGTTTTACCTAAACTTTCTCTGCGAGGATTTCTTCAGCCGAAGATGCGCCGCAAAAATAATTCGACTGAAAATCATTCGGGTATAAAAATAATTTGTAATTTTGCAACGAAATGCAAGCGAGCGTTTCGACAATGCAGATAGGTGTCTAAACCTATCTGCGACACATAAATAAAAAGCGTTTCATGCTTTATCCTTTAACGGAAATCGCCAAATTTCACAACTACGAGGGATTTAAGCAGTCAAAGGAACGCCATGCTTGTCGCATATCCGCTCCCCGGCAAGGGGGAGCATATCCGATAAGGCGTGGGAGCGGACTGTTTATTTCGTAGTAGGCGTTTGGCGATGCCTCCGTTAAGATAAACTGAACATGCTCCACGCTTTTTTTATATAGCTAACTCTAATCGGGCCGGTCGGAGCATACAGCCTTAAAACTAATGTTCTAATCACATGTTCAGATTTACTTTCTTACGGTATGTGCTTTTGGTACTTGCCGTGGCCGGTCTGTCCGGTGTGCCTGATGCGGCGGCTCAGTTTTCCGGTGCCGGTGCGGGCACAAAGGATGACCCGTACAAAATCTACAATCCGGCCCAACTGAACCAGGTGCGTAATTACACGGGGAAAACGGACGTGTATTTCACCCTTGGCGCGGACATCGACCTGACTTCGTGGATCTCGTCTAATTCGCCGGAGCAAGGCTGGAATCCCATCGGCACGGAAGCCAATCCGTTCAAAGGCTCTTTTATGGGCAACGGACACACCATCAAAGGCATGTCTATCTCACGTGGATCGACAGACGATGTGGGATTCTTCGGCGTGGCATCGGGTGCCACCATCTCCAACTTAACAATCGAAGGCACGGTCAATGGCGCAAATAATGTCGGCATCCTTGCCGGAAACTTCACCG
>CAVEDT010000005.1:0-14311 GCA_963614475.1 Roseburia faecis | reverse complement strand
AAAGGCACCGTCAACGGGTCATCAGGCTGTGTCGGAGGCCTTATGGGTTATTTTGAAGGTACGGCAACCAATTGTACATTCAGTGGCTCGGTCAACGGCAATAGTCACTTTGTCGGAGGCCTTATCGGCAAATCCGGCAGTTCGAATCTGAAAAGTTGCCGAGCGAAAGCTGAGGTTAAAGGCTCTGGCGCCGTCGGGGGGCTTATAGGAGAAGTGTTCGCGACTGCGGCCACATCAGACAAGACCATAGACGATTGCTTTGCTGTCGGCACTGTCAGTGGCTCTTTGATGGTCGGCGGACTCATAGGTGCAATGGATGTCGCCTCGTTCGCAGACTTGAGCGCCGGCCATTATACTGAAGTTAGGGATGCTAATTATAAATATCATTATAATTATGATTATGATGCCACCGCGCCTTACAGGTATGTCGTGTCAAATTGTGGAGCTAAATCGTCAATTTCAGCAATAACAATAGCCGGCGGCTTGATCGGCAATACGCAGGGCTTTGTATATACTTACAATTTAATAATCAGGTATGACGACACAAAGTATGCCAATCCTACACAATGGTATTTCTCGAATGAAGAAACTGTAAGAAGCCTAGATATTAAAGGATGCTTTGCTTTGGCGCAAATCAAAGCGACGGGTAGTTATGTCGGCGGCATCATCGGCAATAGTAATGGCACTGATGTGTCGGACAGCTATTTCAACGGCTCCGTAATTGGCAGTAAGGAAATTGGAGGAATATGTGGCTCTATAACCACCCCGGGCACAGTCACCATTACTGACCGGGATGGAAAGGTGCATAACCGTACCGTCAATTCGACTGATGCCTCGGCTATCTCGCGTAATTACAGCCGCGCGACGATTGCGGGCAGCGAGTATGTGGGCGGTATCATCGGCAATATCACGTCAAATGCGACCGTAACATCCAACTTCGCACTCAATCCGGTATTGAGTGCGTCTGTAGGCCCTGTGGCACGCATCTCACCTACGACGACCGACGGATTCGGCGCTATCGGCAGCCTGACAACCAATTACACGCTTACCGGCGCCAAGGTTTCGAAAAACGGTGTAGCGCAAGCCTACTCGACAAAACTCAGCGAAGGCGAGTCCGGCGGCGAGGATATGTTCAAACTACGTGCTACATATCAGGGACTTGGATGGGACTTCGATAAAGAATGGTCGATACAAGAGACCGAGTGTCTGCCATACAAGAGCGGACAGTGTGTGCCGCCGCTAATTCAGTCAGAACCGGTATCGGGCAGCTTTGTCATCGTAGGCAAGAGCATGTCCGGCGGACGTGTATTCATGGAATATGCCGGGCAGACCTATTCGGCCGAATGTAAGGATAATACCTGGACCGTACGTACCGACCCAATGAAATCCGGCGAGAGTATCACCGCATGGGTCGAGGCAGACGACAAGCTTCCGAGCTACAGCGTAATGACTTCTGTCGGTTATCCCGGCAGCGGCACACAGGAAGACCCGTATCAGATATATACCGCAAACGACCTGCAAAACATCAACGGCCACTCGTGGTACAAGCTGATGAATGACATCGACCTCAATGGCATCAAATGGCAGCCGATAGGACGTAACGGCGCGACTATGGCCAACCTTGACGGCGGTGGTTTCACTATTAAGAATCTCAATGTCAAAGACTCCGCATCTGACTTCTGCGGCTTGTTCTCCACTCTCCAAGACGCAACAATTACCAACCTCACGTTAGAGGCTTGCTCTGTCGAGGGCGGCAGCAATACGGCAGTCCTTGCCGGAGATATGACATCGTGCACCATATCTAATGTCACGATAATCAAAGCCAACGTCAAAGGCGGCACTAACGTGGGCGCTCTTGCCGGCAAAGCCTACTACTGCACCTTGCAAAACGTACAGGTACTGGAATCCGCAGTCAGCGGCGACTCTATCGCCGGCGGCATCGTCGGCACTGCCGACCGCTTGGACATCAGCCTTTCGTCATTTAACGGAGACGTAACGGGCGTCGGCACTGTCGGCGGCATCTGCGCCAAGGCAAATTCTCAAACGACAATCTCGCGCAGTTGCACCTCCGGAACAGTGACGGGCACTGGCACGGATACAAAGGCATCCGGCATTGTAGCTGAAAATAGTGGCTCGATCTCGGACTGCTTCACAACGGCAAATATCTCCGCTCCGGGATATGTCGGCGGCATCATTGGGCTTAATTACGGCCGGGTTTCCAATTGCTATGCGTCCGGAACACTGTCGAGCGAAACGCTCGCAGCAGGCATCGTCGCATACAATGATGGCTCGGCGGCTACGGTGAAAAACTCGGTGGCCGCGAACGAGAAAATCTCGGTATCTTCGCAGTCCGGCAACGCTATGCGTGTCCTCGGCGGTTTCAGAAATGGCGCTCCCGAGCCTACAACAGCCGAAAACCTTGCGCTCGAAAAGATGATTGTTTCAATCAACGGTGTCGCGCAAGAAGTATACGATGACCCAATGAATGGCACGGCCACATCAGGCGACAAACTTCGTCAATCGGCTACATACAAGGCCCTTGGCTGGGACTTCGCGACAATATGGCAGATCGGCGAAACCGAAATGCCTCAACTCATAGGACTTGATACAACCGGAGGAGCCGAACGCCGAGACAATTATATGTATGTAGACAAGATGCGTGCGGCAGCAGGCGAAACCTTTGACATCATCGTCAATCTTCACAACGGAGACGCAGTCAACGGCTTCCAGTTTGACATTCAGCTACCGACAGGCGTCTCGCTCGTATATGACGAGGATTTTGAAGAATATGACTACACAAAAGGCACACGTCTGACACGCAATCACTCTATATCTTTCCGCAAACAGCCTGACGGCTCGGTACGATTCTTGTGTCTCCCCAAGGACGCCACATACAACCTCCTCGGCGATGACGGACAAATCTTGATACTGAAAGCTAAGGTTGATGACAATGCAATAAACGGTTCCTATGCATTCTTGCTCAAGAACTGCTTCCTCTCTCGTGGTGTCGCCGAGAATGTTGTGCTCAATAAGGTTTCCGGCAACATCTACATTGTCAACGATGTAATATCCATTCCGGCTGTTACGGTCATGGCCGGAAGCAAGAACGATTTGATTATTAACCTGGATAATAAGTCTAAAATCAACAGTTTCCAGTTTGATATGACCCTTCCTGCCGGCGTGAAAATAGCCGACAACGCGCTCGGAGAACCCGACATTCGTTTGGGCGACCGTGTCGATAAGTCGAAGTATACCTTGACCTATAAAGCGCAGCCCGACGGCTCGATGCGCATTGTGGCCTTTGGCGCCGGAAGCGATGCCGTTATTTCCGGTAATACGGGAACGGTCCTGTGCGTCACACTCGCTGTAGATAAACAGACAAAGCCCTTCAACGGGCAAGTCTCGTTCCGCAATATTTATCTTGCAGACAGCGAATTGCGTAGCTTCACGTGTGACGATATAGATGCACAATTAGAGGTTACACAATTCCGTCGCAAAGGTGATGTCAATAAGGATGGAACCATTACGGGTGTTGACGCCGTAGGTACCATCAATCTATCCCTAAACAAATCGTTGGACATCTTGGACTTCTGGGCCGCCGATGTCATAGAGGACAATACAATAGACTCCCGTGATGTTTCATCAGTTACATCACTTGTCCTCGACGAAAACCTTACGACATATGCTGCCCGAAAAGCCGCGAAAGTTCGTAAAGCGAATGAGGAGTGGGGCGATTACGAGTACACAAAGGACATCTGTATGTGGGTAAAGCCTGTAAGTGTTTCGCCCGGCAATACCGCCGATTTTATATTCTATCTCAATAACACCAAGGCTCATCGTCCCAGCGCCACGCAATGGGCTATTGAATTACCGGAAGGCTTCAGCTTTGAACTGAATGAAAATCCCGTAGACGAAGATGATCTATGGTATGAGAATACGCGCCGCTGCAGCGAATTCCTATTTGTCGCACATGTACAAGGACAAAAAATAGGAATGTTCCACAACGATATGAATGTTAAGGGCTATAAGCTCACTTCCGGCGAAATTATGCGTCTCCATATCGTGGCCGATAAATCAGTCAAGCCCGGAGTCTATACAGGCTGGTTGCGAGATTATAAGACCACATGCCCGGTTGATGCTCAGGGATTTCACGCCAGCTTCTATATCGACGACGAGCCCTTCACTATTGTCGTGGGAGACATCGCTAATGTGGAGAATATATCCCTTGCCGGTCGCTTCGAATCTGACGATATGGCACTTGTGGATGCCGCACTGCACAACAATCAGTCTTTGCTAACCATAGACCTGACTGATAATCGCAGTCTTCCGGAAGGCACTTCGTTCGAAGGGCTTAATCCCAATACGATTGTGTATGCCAACGCCGCTACGACAATTGAGAAGTCCGATAACTTGGTCGTTGACGGGATTTGCAAATCGTTGAAACTGGAAGACGGGCATCCGTTTGGCGTTTCGACGGCGTTTACGGCGACCTCTGCTGTGTACTCACGACAGGTCGAAGCCGGAGCACACGAGTCTCTATACCTGCCGTTTGCCGCTGACCCGATTGAAGGTGATGCATACAAACAGATTGCGGGAGTGTCAAACGATAACTTTGCGCTTGAAGATGCTGTTCAAACTGCCAATACTCCGGTCTTGTTCAATTCGGAATTTGGCGGTGTGCTTAGATTTACCGCATCAAACGTCACTATAGAACCCGCGACAGAAACTGTACATAACGAACTTGTCGGCAACTATAAAATTGTCGACACCGATAATGCTTATTATGGTTATAGTGCCGGTTCATTTGTGAAAACTTTGCGTTTGATGCCGTTCAGAGCATACACAACAAACGCCGAGCTGGACGGAAAACACGAAACCGTTGATGACTTGCTTTATAATACCGATTCTAACAATGACGTAATATACAACCTGCAAGGCATCCGGATGCATACAGACAAGAAGCACCTTACAACAGGCCTGTATATCATCAATGGACAAAAAGTTTATATCAAGTAACGACCGCATTCGAATTTCACAGTATTAACCACTGTGGATGAGATTCTTTTAGTGCTAATCCAAGCGGCCCGTATCATTGAGGTACGGGCCGCTTTTTTCAACAACAATAGTCATGCAATCTTGCGGCACCTGTTTTTTGTGCGCGGACGCATTTTGACTTCATGTAAATACATATTTACAAGTTCGTTATAAGTAGCTTCACCCTGCAAATTGACCTATAGGCCAATTTCTAAGAAAAAAATTGGCCTGTATCGCAAAATGATACACCACGCGACTAACTTTGCAGCGTAATCAAAAAAACAGAAAGAATATGAATCCTATTACAACCAACCAATTTTTGGCGGCAATCATCGAAGAAGCCGCATGGAAAGAACTCTCACGAAAAGGCGAATGGACCATGGATGTCCTCGAAAAGTATCAGGACAAAGTGGATTGGGAGGAGATATCTTCTAATTCCGATGTTATGTGGACCGTTGAAGGTGTCAACAAGTTTATGGGTAAAATCAATTGGGAGGATTTTTCCCGCTACTGCCCGGAATACCTTATTACGGAAGACATTCTGCTTCGCTTCAAAAACAACTGGAATTGGAGCCAACTATCTAATCGCGCCGAGCTTTATAACAACTGGAGCCTTCTCGACAAGGTAACCGACATGGTAGACTGGAAGGAAATCATCGGCAATTGGAATATTAAGAATCCTGTTCAATTCTTCAAACGCTATGAGAACTACATACCCATGTCTCAATTCCAGGACTCTCGCCTGTGGGATGATATTGTGGAAGCCATGAGCGTCACACTGAAGGATACGATTGCCGGTCTAAACTAACAAATCTTTTTCTGCGTACCGCTCTTTTTGAGCGGTGCGCAGACTCCTTTCGCCTAAAACAACTATCTTTGCGGCACGAAATGCGTTCCATAATTCCCCAAAAACGGCAATAGTATGAAGACAATAGAAGGACATAACGTGAAAATTTTCACAGATAATGTGGAAGAATCGGCCCTTGAGCAGATTTGCGAGCTGCTGGCAATCGATGTATTCGCCGACAAGAAGATTCGCATCATGCCCGACGTCCATGCCGGAGCGGGATGCGTCATCGGTTTCACCGGCGACCTCGGCGACAAGGTGATACCCAATATCGTCGGCGTTGACATCGGTTGCGGAATGAGGGTGCTGAAGTTCAAGGTCTCTGACAACATTGACTTTCACGCATTCAACGAGCACATCAAGGTCTCCATTCCGTCCGGCATGTGGGTTCGAGAAGAAAAGCGAGGATTCAAGCCACTTTGCGGAGAATCGATGGATATATACCGCGAAGCCAAAGCGCTGGTGACCCAGCTTCGCTGCTATCGCGAGTTGAAGTACGCCGACCGAATCTACAAGTCCGCCGGAACTCTCGGGGGCGGCAACCACTTCATCGAGCTCGACCGTGATGACCAATCGTGCGAGCCGAATGCAAAGACGGAGCTTGCTCCGGGATTTGCCGAGGCGATGCCGATTGACGGGCGAAGCCATCATGGTTGGACTTACCTCGTAATCCATACCGGATCTCGAAACCTCGGCAAGCAGGTGGCCGAAATCTATCAGGCAAAAGCCGTCAAGCACATGACCGCCGGAGCCGATGAGTTTGAAGAAACCATCAAACGCACTATCGAGGAATACAAGGCAACCGGGCGACGTTCCGAACTTCAAGGAGTTATCAGACAGATGCGCAAAGAGCATCAGGAAGCGGAGCCTTCGCTTCCTCGTGACCTCTGCTATGTCGAAGGGCAGGCCCGCGAGGACTATCTCCACGACATGCGTCTCTGCCAGCGCTGGGCCATACTCAACCGCAAGCTCATCTCTCTGGAACTGATGAAATTCTTCCCGGGAGTTGAAGTGGTCGAGGAATTTGAGAGTGTCCATAACTACATCTCCGATGACAACATCATTCGCAAGGGTTCAATCTCCGCAGCCGAAGGTGAACGTTGCATCATACCGATGAACATGCGCGACGGCAGCTTGATATGCACCGGGAAAGGCAATCCGGACTGGAACTTTTCGGCTCCACATGGCGCCGGACGAGTGATGAGTCGTACCCAAGCCTATGAAAAAATCACGATGGAGGACTTCGAAGCATCGATGGCCGGCATCTATTCAGAGAGCATCAACGACTACACCCGAGACGAGTCGCCGATGGTTTACAAACCGACCGAGGAAATCATCGCCAATATCGGCCCGACGGTAGCCATTGACACCATAATCCGTCCCATTTTCAATTTCAAGGCATCTAACTAAACTACAAATCATTGCCTTAGTATCTACTCACAGACCCTCGGCCGTTATGCGGCTTGGTGTGAAGTCGACGGCATCTTCAGTATATTACTCTAAGACATTATGACACTGGCAGAAAAACATATTTGGCTGATTGAGACCATCCGAAGGGCCGGTCGCATTTCGCTCGAAGACCTTTCACAAAAGTGGATGGACAATGAAGAATTAAGTTGCCACAAGCCCCTGCTCCGATGCAAATTCAACCGGTGGCGAGACCAAATACTGATTCAATACGGAATTGATATTCAATGCGAGAAGGGCGGACAATACCGCTACTTTATAGCCAATCCCGAAGAACTTGAAGACAGCAAACTGAAGAAGTGGATGCTCGACTCGATAGGCGTCGGCAATATCATCGCCGGGAACAAGTGCTTGAGCAATCGCATCGTGGTCGATGAGATACCTTCGGGCCGAGATTTCCTGATGCCTATTCTCACTGCTATGAAAGAGAATAAGGTCGTAAGCCTAACCTACCAATCTTACGGGAAAGACGCCCACTCTTTCGATATCGAGCCTTACTGCATCAAGTTGCATCAGAACCGGTGGTACGTGCTCGGTAACGGAACGGACAAAAGGCTTAGGCTCTACGGACTCGACCGCATCAAGGCTCTGGAATTGACAGACCGGAAATTCGATATACCTCGGGATTTCAACGCCGAGGATTATTTTGCCCTTCACTTCGGAGTCGTCCTTCACGACCACACAAAGCCTTGCTCTGTCATACTTCGAGCCTATGGCAATCACGTGAACTACATGCGCTCCCTACCCCTTCATCAGTCACAGCAAGAGGTCCATACGGAGGAAGGAGAATATTCCGATTTCAAATATTTCCTTGCCCCAACCTACGATTTCATCATGGCCATTCTCGGCATGGGCAGTATGGTCGAAGTGCTCGAACCGGCCACGCTCCGCAAGGAAATGACCGATTGGGTGCGTGACCTCGCCGATATGTATCTAAGTGACGAGTCAAAATGAAATCTTCGATATGATACCGTTCACCCGATTTATCGCCAACGAAGAGCATTACCACGAGGTCGTCAGCCTTATGGACAGTATCCGTCATACTCTCTGGATAGGGACAGCCGATATCAAAGACCTATATGTCAAACGGGGGTCGGTAGCCGTCCCGATTCTCGGGGAGATAGCCAAGCTGCTGAAACGCGGAGTGGAGGTCAGACTGATTCATGCCAAGGAGCCGGGGCCGGCATTTCGAGAGGACTTCGACAAATATCCGGTATTACGAACGAGGCTGGAACGTATTCTTTGTCCCCGCGTACACTTCAAACTATGGATATTCGACTGCCAAACGGCCTACATCGGCTCGGCCAATTTGACCGGCGCTGGCATTGGCATGAAGTCACCCAATCGCCGCAACTTCGAGAGCGGAATCCTTACCAATGACCCGGCGCTTGTCGAAGCCGCTATGGACCAATTTGATAAAGTTTGGATTGGCAGTCACTGCAAGATGTGCGGACGCACACAATACTGCACCGACAGAATTAGATAACAGCATCAATTTTCAATATTTAGCTACAAACATTTTAAGCAAACTCACTTTACCGTTAATAATATGGGAAGACACTACGCTAACGATAATTGGCTGACGGAGATACCTGAACCGGACAATTACACCGACAGCGACTTTGTAGTCGATTTGGATAGGCTGCCGTCTGCCAAACAGACATATAATGCCGTCTTCGGATTCATGCCGCGCACTTTTACGGCCAGGTCCCGAAACGTCTCGATTGCTTCGTTGATAAAGCTATATAACTCTCGCAGCGGACACAAAGATGAAGCACGCTCTAAATTACGCGACCGCTTTTACTATCAAGACTATTCGGTTCAAAAGAAAATCCTATGGTTATTCCTGACCGGCTCGAAGCGCGACCGGCTGTTCTGCTATATGCAATTGAAATACACCTGGGACAAGGTGTTCCATTCAAAGATTATCGAATTATGGGAAAAGCACCACGAGCCTAAATGTGCCGAGGTATTAATCTTGCACTGCGACATCGGCTATGTACGCCGACATCAAGACGAGTTGGCACAGTCGGCGGATTATTATCAAGTCTGCCTGAGGCTGGGCCTCGAAGACCGGAATTTCGTCATCGAAAAAGACCGCGTGGAGAGCCCGGCTATGTATGTCCGGCTGCTATACGAGACCAAGCACACTCTCGAAGTGGTCGAAGCCACGGATATCCTCTGGCGAGTGATTGACCGCGCACTATTGCATAGCGTTGTCAATCATCAATGCGATATTGCGCCGTACTTCTGTGTCTATGACGGAAAAGCGGACAGCGAAGAACGGATTCTCGAGACAATCGTGCCGTCCATAGCATGGGACCGAAACGTGATGGAGTGCTTGCGCTACACATATCGCATTGCGCCAAAGGCCGTTGTGGCCGAGGCTTTGCGCTGGGATATGAAGGTGCGCAAGCTGTTTTATCGGCTTGTCGGAGGCATGTACTATGGCTTCTCGGCCGACCAAAGCGCCGAAAAGCAGCGCAATCTGAGGATGTTTTGCAAATTGGCTTACGCCATGTACCCAAAGGAAAAACGAAAATACGCCGTCGAAAACGACTGCCACATAAATACGTCCGGATTCTCAGCTTCGTCTTGGGACGATTGCCCCGAAAGCGGGCCGATTGTATTGGAACAGAGGCTTAAAGCAAACCGGGCGACATCACATCTACTTGAAAACATCCGTGAGTATCGTCTGACCGAAGATTTGACGCCGGAAGAATGGCGGGCTCTTTATTTCGAAAAGAACATGCCTAAGAGCGAAGCCATCACGGCGCTATCCGCGCGATTAGGCCTCGAGCCGGACTGCCCGGACCGAGACGAATTCATCAAAGAACTGCTGAATTAGCTTACGGCTCGGAAGCCGCAATCTGCTTGGGTCCCACGCTAAAAAGCACAACACCCTCGGGCGATATAATCATTGCCCGAGGGTGTCGATGTATGTATGTCGATTGTGCGTATACGCCGTCACATTAGCGAGCGGCCAGGTTGGAAGCAGCAAGGGCTTCCTGATATGCGTAGCAGCCGTTTTGGCTGATTTCTACGACTTTGTAGTCGCCGTTGGGCATGGGCACTTTGGCGTGGTCGGCATCGATGAAGGTAAGGAATACGACGCGTTGGCCTTCGGCATCGAGCGTGCTCCATTCCTGTGTCTTGACGTCGAAGTCAAGGCGCACTTTGGTGCCGTCGTTTTCGCTGATGATGTCATAGCCCTTGCCGTCGCATTTTACGAGGTACTTGCCGTCCTGACCTTCGATAACCTTGGTGCCCTTGGCTACGGGGTTATTGCCGCTCCAGAACTCGATGCTGTTGAGCACCAGGACATCGGCCAAACCCGAGACTTCGTATACGGGCAGAATCCAGAAGGCGAAGAATACCAACTCGTTGACAAACTTGTTGCCTATCGAATTGTTCCAAGTCAGCAGTTTGTTTGTGAGCTTGAACGAGCCTATGCACGAGCTGAACATCATGCAGGAGCATACCGCGATGACGGCTGCTACACGGATAGCGTACTTTTTCATAATTCTATCTATTTGTTAAGAATGGGTTGGATTGTTTCTGTATAACGTTTTGTGTCTTGATTCGTTTATAATGAGGTCTGTCAGGCATGGATATTGGCCAGTACACGATGGTAGAAGCGCATCACCGCCCCAACGTATTCGATGGTCTGCGTGCCGCGAAAGTATCCGTAACACACCACTTCGTCGTTGTAGTACGCCGGATTGGACTTGAGTCGCAACGCCTCAGACACATTGCCTTCCCATACGGCGGGATTGTAGCCGTGCTTGCGGGCCAAGGCTATGGCATCGATGATATGTGCGGCTCCGGCGTTATAGGATGCCAAGACAAACTTGACACGTTCGGCCGGGTCTTTGACATAGGGGCGCATGGTGCGATCGAGTGTCTTGAGCAGTCGCGAAGCCAGGCGTATCGAGGTCTCCGGGTCGGTCAGCGCCGCCGGGTCGATGCCGTTGGCCCTCGCGGTCGAAGGCATTATCTGCATAATACCGCGTGCACCGGCCCAGGAAGTCACGCTGTTGTCAAAACGACTTTCGACAAAGCATATAGCGCCAAGTAGACGCCAATCGTGTCCTTCGCCGGCGTAGAGTTTGAACAACGCATCATATGGCGACAGACGTCCGCCGTGGAAGGTGTAAGTCAAGGCCGTAGGCGACTGCTTGGACATCTCGAAGTAGGTCTTCAGCAGCGCCAGATTGCGCTCGCGAGGCTTGTCCGAGGACAACCATGTGTCAATGCTGTCGCCCAGCCACGCATGGTCGGGGGAGGTGGCCCAGCGCGCTTTTTGTGGGAAACTGAGCGCCACAGTGATGTCCAAGCGCGGATAATATGTGCGATTGATGCGAGCCAAGTCGCTATCGATGACCGTCATAGGTATTTTGCCGTCATTGACCATAGCTATAAGGTCTTCGGCCACGATGGAATCGCGGTTGAGCGTGTGTATGCGTATGCCGCCGCCGAGTTCTTCGTTGAGATGTCGCAGCCGTTGATGGTATTTGCTGCTGTCCACCACGTATATGTCGCGGCCGGGCAACTGGGTGACATCGGTGACAATGCTGTCGGTGCCGCCACGGCGTTGCACCAGCACCTGAGTGGTTTCGAAGGTGGGACCGCAGTGATGGACCCGCGCCTTGAATTCGCTATTGACCGGAATTTGGTAAGCTACGACGTCGGCCTTGCCCGCATTGACCATTTCGATGGCTCCGTCAAGGCTCGGCGCCATTTCCACTTCGAGCGCCATACCTTTTGCCTTGGCAAATTCGGCGGCCAAGGCGTAGTCATAGCCCATGGCTTCGTCGCGATAGAGGAAATAGGACAACGGGCTGTATATCGTGGCGATACGCAGCGTCTCGGGCAGCGCGTACGCCACCGAATCGGTGGATGCGTCCGAGCCTGCACCCTTTCCGCAGCCTCCAAAGAGCAGCACCGCCGCCAGCACGACTATGTATAATCGTCCGGACATATATATCTTATGCCAAGTCGGAGCGGAGTATGGTCAGTTTATTGCCTTCGGGACGGTCCTCGACGTGGCCTATGACCTGAGCCTCTATACCCATGGAATGAGCCAGCGCAATGACGGCCTCGGCCTCGGAGGGACTTACGTATATCTCCATACGATGCCCCATATTGAAGACTTTTTCCATCTCTTCCTTGGAGGCGCCGCTCTCGCGCGCTATCATCTTGAACAGCGGCGGCACGGGCATGAGGTTATCCTTGATTACGTGCTTATTTTTCACAAAATTCATCACCTTGGTCTGTGCACCGCCGGTGCAATGCACCATGCCGTGGATGTGCCTGCGCCCTACCTCGTCAAAGATAAGACGCATCACGGGAGCGTATGTGCGCGTGGGGGACAGCACCAGACGTCCGGCGTCCAAGGGCGTGCCTTCCACCGGGTCGGTCAGTCGGCGGCTGCCGCAATATGCCAGGTCCTCGGGCATACCTTGGTCGTAGCTCTCGGGATACTGTGTAGCGTAATACTTGGCAAAGACGTCGTGGCGCGCCGAGGTCAGGCCATTGCTGCCCATACCGCCGTTGTAGCCGCGTTCCCATGCCGCCTGACCATACGAGGCCAATCCGACAATAAGGTCGCCGTGGCTGATGTGCGCGTTGTCTATGACCTGGTCACGCCGCATACGGCACGTCACGGTGGAGTCGACGATGATGGTGCGCACAAGGTCGCCCACATCGGCAGTCTCGCCGCCGGTGCTGTAGATGCCTATACCGTATGACCGTAATTCGGCCAGCAATTCTTCGGTGCCGTTGATGATAGCCGAAATAACTTCGCCCGGTATCAAACGTCGGTTGCGACCTATCGTGGAGGATACCAAGATGTTATCGACAGCACCTACACACAGCAGGTCGTCGAGGTTCATCACCAAGGCATCTTGCGCAATGCCGCGCCAGACAGACATATCGCCCGTTTCGCGCCAGTAGATATATGCTAATGAGGACTTGGTGCCGGCACCGTCGGCGTGCATAATATTGCACCACTCCGGGTCCCCTCCCAAGATGTCGGGAATGATTTTGCAGAAGGCCCGAGGGTATAGTCCTTTGTCAATATTACGTATGGCGGCGTGTACATCTTCCTTGGATGCCGATACACCGCGGCGGTCATATCTCTGCTGGTCTGCTGTCATGTCGTATCGCTATTTGTGGTTGGATGGGCGAATTTAGCAATAATTTATGAGATTTCGGCCCTTTTTAAGTAACTTTGCACTCGCAGGGCGTACCATAGGCGCACCAAAGTTCGCGAGCACGCCCTTGCCGGACTTTTTTCAAATACAGACTTCAGACCATGGCCGTAATACTTAACATCGACACATCCACCACGGTATGCTCGACGGCGCTCACCGCCGAGGGCATGATAATCAAACATTTCGAGGATTTCCAAGGACGCAACCACGCCGCACTGCTCAGCGGATACATCAAGGCATGCCTTGACCATGCACGCGAAAAGGAAATGCACCTCGATGCCGTTGCCGTGTCTATGGGTCCGGGAAGCTACACCGGCCTGCGCATAGGCCTCAGCGAAGCCAAGGGCCTGGCTTACGCACTGGACATCCCGATAATCGGCATCAGCACGCTCCAGCTTATGGTGACACACGTTATGTTTGACGGCGACGACTACGGCGACGACCCGATATTTGTCCCTATGATAGACGCTCGCCGCATGGAAGTGTACACCGCCGCTTACGATATGGCCCTGGGCGAAGTCATGGCGCCGCAGCCTCTTATCCTGGACGAGAACAGCTACGCTGAACTGTTCGGCTCGGGGCGTACCGTTGTATTCTTCGGCGATGGCTCGGACAAGGCTCGCGATCTTATCTGCGGCATCCGGCCCGAGGCTCGCTTCGTGTCGGGCGTCGTGCCCTTGGCTGTGGATATGCTAGCTTTGGCCGAACGTGCATACTCGCGCCGCGAATTCATCGACACGGCATACAG
>CAVEDT010000004.1:0-19434 GCA_963614475.1 Roseburia faecis | reverse complement strand
TCTATCAACAGCGGAAAATCAGCGGACCCTTTATGCTGTTCATAAAAGCGTGATGCCTTTAAACTTATAGCGTCTGACGGATGCCGTTTAAATTCATTCATTCGGGTTCGTTCTTTTTCTGTGTCAACAAGGATAGGTATTGCCCTATCATCCTTTATAGAAGAACTAAATTTTATGCACTTAACTGGTACAGCTTTATTTACAAGTTGCTCCACATATTTACACTCAACACTATCATATTTGGTAAGGTATACAGCCGAAATCGCATTAGCGACACTAAGATAGCTAAGATCTCGACTAATTATACGATATTCATTCTCTTTTTCCCAACTCTTTGTTTTTGTAAAAACAAAGTCTCTTTTTTTTGTCCAATAAACCGAATCAAATCCTGTCTAGTGTGCACTGAAGAACTTAATGTTATACCTTTGGGCTTGAATTCAACATAGTCTATTGGACCGAAATAGCACGAATTCGGAATACTGAGCTTGTCAAAATCAAATTGTATACAAACACCTCGCCCCTTATCTCCATAATGCCCCCACATCATTGTAGACATACATCCATACAAATAAGAGTCATAATCCATTGTTAGGCTAATTTGCTTATACTCATTAATCGTATCCAAATACGCATACATTAATGGCATCTGCCTAACGTCTGTGATGCTCACAGAATCTTTAATTTCCTGTATATCATTGACATTATATACAGGGCCGAAGCGAAGTGTTTTCGAAAGCCATATTTTCACAAAAGCCTCAAAAGATGTAAAATGATATAGTCGTTTATATCTTTCAGCGCCCTCTAATTTATGACCAGGGAACTCCCCATGAATTGTCATCCGACTCATTGCCAATTATAATTTTGGTTAAACAATACCTTAGTAATTACTACGAAATATATAGCCTATGATTATATTTTGCTTATTATCAGAGAGCCTTTTATGCCAATTACCATTTTATCCATATGACGCCTCCTGCTCGAACAAGACTCCCTGCACGCCCTCTTGCGAAAAGGCGTATTGAGGCAAAATTTCGGGCGCAATCACATCATATTCGCCATCAGCAACTTCAAAAGCTCGTTGAAGCGAATTGGCAATATGCCACATCATAACTGGCGGAACAGCATTTCCTATTGCCTTGTATTGGCGAATATTAGAGACGCAGTCTAGGATGAATGAATCAGGAAAAGATTGAATACGTGCAGCTTCACGACATGAGAAACGACGATACCGACCATCTACTAACAAGACCGGATCGGTAGAGTTTAGGCTTACTTTTGCGAGATGAGCACTAATTGTGTTGCACGGCTCGTCTAAGTTCTGTACACGTCCCTTATTCATCTTATCACGCACAGCCATCATACCTGCGACGGCCTTATCGCTGAAATACAATGTTTCATTCTCGTTTTCTGCCTCGTCTATAACATCACGAATGACGGCTCGTGAAGGTATGTAGTGACTAAAGTGAAAATAAGATTGATCGCGTTTGTCTCGGAATCCTATTATAATCACACGTTCCCTTTTCTGTGGGACTCCGAATTTAGACGCATTCACCAAATAATATTGAACATGATAACCCGCGTCCGAGAACTCTTTGATAATCATAGGAAACGCTTTTTTATTATTGGCAGACAAAAGGCCTTTGACATTTTCTGCAATAAATGCTCGAGGACTCTTTTCTCTTAATACCTTTACCATCTCAAAGAAAAGCATTCCACGTTCATCCTTATAGCCGAGGCGCGGAGGGTTCTGTGCCGATATGGAAAAAGACTGACAGGGGAAGCCGCCAACGAGTAGGTCAAAGTTCGGGAGCTGTTCAGGAACGATGTCCCGAACGTCCTTGACCAAGCATTTATGTTCAAAATTGGCATTGTATATCTGTGTACAATAAGCGTCGTTATCGATAGCATACACTATGTCGAAAGCCGAACGCGGATAAAACGTGCGTAGGAACTCAAAGCCGCCAATGATGCCTAAATCCATTCCTCCGCATCCACAGAAAAGAGATGCAACCTTTAGTCTTGCCATACTAGAAGTGGTTCAGGGTTAAACTTTTCAGAATCGAAAGACACTTCCATGCCATTGCGCGGCATCGCCTGAATTTCGTCAGCCTTGTATAGCGCGACAGGGTTTCGTAGGACATATAGGGTTTTATCTTTAGCACTTAGCATCAAACGATACACACAATAATGTTCTCTCTGTGTTTCGGCGACATACCATTCGTTTGGCGACATATGGAAGTTGAACAGGTTGATTTTCTGCCTGCTTATCGTTGTCTTGACCTCGATATACCGGTGGTGGTTAGTACCGTCACCCTCGAGACTATCAATATCGAACCCCGGATGATACGATGGACTGTCAACAATCGCAATCAAATGGAGCAGCTGCTCGTAGCCTGCGAGCCTCAACCGCTGCTTTTCGTGTGAGTAAATAATTGATTCTCCAATATTTCCGATATCCTTTGTCGTAGTAGCTTCGTTCGCAATAATTTCTGCAATTCTATCGTCAAACACAATCTCAAGATTAGACACACCTATAATCGAACGAACGTCTGTCTTGAATTTGTCCGGGATTAAAAGAGTGTTGACATAGTTGAACCATTCGTTTTCTACAGGAGCCAACATACTGGCTGTCAACCCTGGAACGCCATAGAATTGCTCGTAGCCATCAAAGTAAGAACTATCGTCGATAAAGGCTTTGAGCGCTGACATTTCATTGGGCTTGAGAATGAAATATCCGTCCATCCTGCGTTCGAGGAGAGAGGCGATTTCCATATAGTCCAATATATCGCCCGCATACCTGACCACATCTCCTTTCGTGCGTGGTTTCCCCTTAGAATTTCGGACACGTGGGTCTTTCCGGAAATAATAGCCACGACTATTCTTGCGGTTGTCGAGTATAATACCGGCCACATCACGAGGCTGCCTATTCCCAGTCGTCACTTGAAGGTCGTTGAAGATGCAGTAGGTTGCCTCCTCATCCGATATGGACATTTCCTTATCCGCACCGTTTGCAGCCAATATCTCGTTCCCAGCCATCAGCACCTTGATGATAAACTGTGCCGGTTTGAAGCGCACACCATTATTTATCAATTCGATATTGTCTGCTGGCTTGATGTGTCCACCCGGAAACTGGAAAGAAAGCATGAGGAACTTGAAGAACTGTGTCAAGTCCTGATTCTCGTTGAGAAAATAAGACAAGCGAGAAGTCTCAGTCCTGTCTGATGCTTTGTCTTCCGTGTAGAACGCACAAAGAGCCGAAATTTCTGTGCGCCAATTGTCCACAGTTTTCTGCGTCAGACCGGCATTCCCGGGAAAAAGCCGTATGGCATTGTTTATCTTGTCGGCATATTCGCGACAAGAGGCAGGTTCGATCTTGCAGCACTCGTTTGCCATATACAAAAGCACGTTTTCGATGTTACTTTTGAAACGTGGCCTAACAAAATGGATGCGCAAATAGTCCTTGTCCGGTATAATATAATAACTCTTCATAGCTGTTGGAGGAGGGATTTAGCAATGGCTTCGCTCAAAAGCGGAGGAACGGCATTGCCTATCTGCTTGAGCTGGCTTGTGCGGCTGCAAGTGAAATAAAAATCGTCCGGAAACGACTGAATCCTAGCACTTTCTCGCGCTGTCGGGATTCGATTATAGACATAATGAAAGTGGTGCCTATGGCCTGTGTCTATCGTAAAACTGGGCTTTTTGCTGTTGAGTCTGGTCCATGCGATGTGGACTTTCCTTGTTTCCCTGAGATGTGGAGGCAGGTTTTTATAGTTCCCTCCGTCAGGGACAAGCGAAATTATATCTATCGTCTGCTGGTTATGGACTGTCGTCTGGTGGTTATCTAGCGTCACAGAATTCTTCCGCATAAGGTTCTGATACTCGCACAAAGGAGCTGAAGGATAGGCGGAACCGTCCTCAATCGATTGTTCCGGCAGGTCAGAAAGAGCCTCCTCTGCGGTAACCTTGGGCGTATCAAAAGGAGTCGGGAAAACGAAGTGGTGGCCGTTTAGGAATCCCACAAAAATCGCCCTGCGCCGGTTTTGGGGGACACCGTAATCGGAGGCCATAAGTATTTTGTATTCTATAGTGTAACCCAAGTCCGAAAAGTCTTCAATGATTGAATCTTTAACAACGCCGCCGCCAATAGAGAGGATGTTTGGGACATTCTCCAACACAAAAGCCTTGGGCTTGTAAAAGGCCACAAAGTTGACGAAGTTCTTGTATAATTTGTTCCTGATATCATCTACTATACGTTTCCCGGCAACAGAAAAGCCTTGGCACGGGGGGCCGCCGATTATGACGTCTACATTCCGTCCGTCCAGCAGACGAGTGGTGTCAGATGGCCGGATAAGCGAAAGGTCGCCCTGCAATACCTTGCTGTTTTTGTGGTTTAAGCCAAAAGTTTTCAAGGCATCCGGCCATACATCAATGCCAAGAAGCACATCGAAGCCAGCCCTCTCGAAGCCGAGAGAGAAACCGCCACAACCACAGAAAAGATCTATTACGTTTGGCATATATTACCGAGGCTATTTCATTTTGTCGAGGTAGGACTGTATGGTGAGGCGAAGTCCCTCATCAAAAGGCATTTGCGGCTGCCAGCCCAGTTCGTCACGCAGACGCGTGGCATCGATGGCATAGCGGCTGTCGTGCCCCAAGCGGTCGGTGACGTAGGTTATCAGCGACTCGGACGCGCCTTCGGGACGGTCCAAAAGGCTGTCGGTGAGGCGGACGATGAGGTGCACCAAGTCGATGTTGCGCCATTCGTTATTGCCGCCGATATTGTAGGTGGCGCCGGGAGCGCCGCGATGGAATATCAAGTCGATGGCACGGGCATGATCCTCGACGTACAGCCAGTCGCGCACATTGAGGCCCTTGCCGTATACGGGCAGCGGACGCTGCTCGACGATATTCTTGACAAAGAGCGGAATAAGCTTCTCGGGATACTGATCCGGCCCGTAATTGTTGGAACAATTAGTGACAATGGTGTCCATGCCGTAGGTGTCGTGATAGGCCCGGACAAAGTGATCGGAAGACGCCTTGGAGGCCGAGTACGGCGAATGGGGATTGTACGGCGTCGATTCGGTGAAAAAGCCGTTGCCGAAAGGTGCCGGGCCGTCCGGGCGCGTAACTTCCAAAGCCCCGTAGACCTCGTCAGTGCTTATATGGTAGAAGCGATGTCCGGCCAAGCCTTCGGGGAGTGAGGTCCAATGACGATGTGCGGCCTCGAGCAGCGACAGCGTACCCATGACGTTGGTGCGTGCAAACACAAAGGGGTCGGCTATGGAGCGGTCGACATGGCTCTCGGCAGCGAGGTGTATCACCCCGTCCACATTATATTGCTTCATAAGGGCGCACATCCGGGCAAAATCGCAGATATCGGCGTGCTCGAAGGCATAATTGGGCCGATCGGAAACATCGGAGACATTGGCCGGATTGCCTGCATAGGTGAGCGCGTCTACATTGAGTATACGCGTGTCGGGATATGTGTTTACCAGCAAACGCACAACGTGGCTACCGATAAATCCGGCGCCGCCCGTAACCATTATCGTTTTGGTCATATTGCGTAAAGGTCTTGATTGTAATCGAATAAAACGTCTTCGGGAATTTGGCGCAAGCGCGGATGATGCCTATCCTTGTCGCTAAGGAGCACGTCGGCAGCGTCCAAGAGCCAGTCGATGCCTATATCAGGGTCGTCCCAAGCGATTGCCGCCTCGGCCTCGGGATGGTAATAGCGGTCGCATTTATACTGAAACACAGCCTGTTCGGAGAGTACAGCAAAACCGTGAGCAAAGCCACGCGGCACCCACAATTGGCGCATATTGTCTTCGGAGAGCTCCACGGCTACGTATTGCCCGAAGGTTGGGCTGCCGCGTCTTATATCCACGGCCACATCGAGGACGCTGCCGCTGACGACGCGTACCAGCTTGCCTTGTGCCGCCGCACCTCGCTGGAAATGCAGGCCGCGGACAACCCCGCGGCGCGATTTGCTTTGGTTTTCCTGCACAAATCGGATGTGCCGCCCTACTGCGGCATCGAAGATGTCGCTGCGATATGTCTCGGCAAAGTAGCCGCGAGCATCGCCTATGGGTCGGGGCTCGATAATGATGACATCCGCGATAGCGGTGCCGGATGTTTCGATGGTTGCCATTACGACTATATGGGGTTGTGTGTCAATTATATCGTAAAAACAGCGTCCGCGCTACGCCCTATGGCGGCGTGAGCCTTTCGGGGGACTCCGGCATAACAACGATGGAACTGATATGCAGAGTGCATACGAGGGCGCCGGAGCCCCCGAGAGGTATGCGTGATTGCAGATGCCGCAACGTAATCACGCATGTCGTAACACATTAGCGTGTATCTGACATGCGGTGTGTTGCGATGCCGCCGCGATTACTTGCCTATGACGCGGAGCAGCTCTACGTCAAAAATCAGCGTTTGGTTGGGGCCGATGACGCCGCCGGCACCTTGAGGACCGTAGGCCAGTTGCGAGGGGATGAACAGACGCCATTTAGACCCGGCTTTCATCAGCTGCAGAGCCTCGACCCATCCGGGGATGACCTGGGTAACGCCGAAGGTGGCAGGCTGGCCGCGGTCGACACTCGAGTCGAACACGGTGCCGTCTATAAGTTTGCCTGTATAGTGGACTTCGACTTGGTCGTTGGCGGTAGGCATAGCGCCGGTGCCCTCGGTAAGCACTTCGTATTGCAGGCCGGAAGCGGTGGTGTGTACTTCGACACGTTTGCCGTTCTCGTCCAGGAATTTAGTGCCGGCTTCGGCGTTGACGGCAGCCATAGCGGCAGCCTCTTCCTGCTGCTTCTTTTCCATTTCGGTGAAGAAGGCTTGTATCTCGGCCTTGGCTTCGTCGTAAGTCATACGAGGCTTACGGCCTTCGAAGACGGCGGCTACACCGTCAGCAAAATCTTCGACATCGATTTTCTGTATGCCGGAGGCACGGAAATTGTTGCCCATGCTCAGTCCTAATGCGTAGCTGATGCGGTCAAGGGCTTTGTCTTGTTTGTTATCCATTGTATATGAGTTTGTTGTGTATATTCCAAAAAAATTGGCGCTCTATGCGCGAGCGCTCTCACTTGAGCAGGTCGGGGCGGAGGCGGCGTGTACGTTCGACGGCCTGCTGATGACGCCACTCGTCGATGCGTGCGGCATGGCCGCTGAGAAGCACATCGGGGACGCGCCACCCCTTGTAGTCAGCGGGGCGAGTGTATATAGGGCCTTCGAGTAGGTTGTCTTGAAACGAATCGGAGAGCGCGCTCTGCTCGTCGCCCATAGCGCCGGGAATGAGGCGAACTATGGCATCGGTGATGATGGCGGCGGGTAATTCGCCGCCGGTGAGCACGTAATCGCCCACCGAAATTTCGCGCGTAATCAAGTGCTCGCGTATGCGGTAGTCGATGCCTTTGTAGTGGCCGCACAAGATGATGATGTTGTTGAGCATAGACAACTCGTTGGCTGTCTTTTGGTTGAAGACTTCGCCGTCGGGAGCGGTAAAAATCACTTCGTCATAATCGCGCTCGGCGCGCAAGGCGCTGATGGCTCGGTCCACCGGCTCAATCTGTATCACCATACCGGCCTCACCGCCAAAGGGATAGTCATCGACTTTGCGGTAACGATTGGTGGTATAATCGCGGAGGTTGTGTACGTGTATTTCCGCCAAGCCCTTGTCACAGGCACGGCGAACTATGGAGCAGCCCAGGGGCGACTCCAGCATCTCGGGAAGTACGGTAATAATGTCTATGCGCATAACTTTGCAAATTTACGCATTTTCTCTCAATGCCGCAATAAGCAAAGGGCTTGGACGACTTTAGGGGGCTTTGGGTGACTCTAAGGTCCTTAGGAGCCTTAGAGACTTTAAGGTCATTAAGGTCATTAAGGTCATTAAGGTCATTAAGGTCATTATTGACTTTTTGGGGCAAGTTGCTTAGTGCTGCGCGGTGAGGATTGCTTTGGCGGCAGCAGCATCGGCGTGCAGTTGGGCCGTCAGGGCCGAAATGTCGGCGAAACGGCGTTCGGAGCGCAAATAGCGACGCGGTTCGAGCGTCAGCGTAGTGCCGTAAATATCCTCGTCGAAGTCGAAGATATGCGCTTCGAGGCGCACTTCCGGGTCGGCGGCGTTGACCGTAGGCGCAGTTCCGACGTTGAGCATGGCGCCATAACGACGGCCGTCAATACCCACGGCGGCCGCATACACGCCGCTACGCGGGACGGCCATACGCGCATCGGGACGAATATTGGCCGTGGGAAAACCAATGGTACGGCCTATACGGCGCCCTGTCCCAACCGTACCGACAAGCGTATAAGCACGGCCAAGCATACGTTCGGCCGCTTCCATATCGCCGTCGCAGACAATGGCGCGGCGTATCGCAGACGAGCACACGGCCCGGCCGGTAATCTCGTCAAGCATCACCGGCGCCGTGGACATCTGCACTCCGGCGGCAGCGGCAATGCGCTCAAGCATATCTGCCGAGGGTCTATCGTGGCCGAAAGTATGGTCGTGGCCGCGGACGATGGCGCGGACACCGTAGTACTCGCGGAGCATGGCGATGAAGTCGGCGGCGCTCATAGTACGCATCTTTGCATCAAAATCGAGGACATAGACCTCAGCCCCGTCCGGCAGCAGCGAGCGCAACAGTGCTTTCTTAGTGGAAATATCAGTCAGCAACGGCGGACACTTGTCGGGCGCTATCTGCCGCAAAGGATGGTCGGCAAAGGTGAATACCGCCGGCGCCAACATTGCGGAATCGGCACGACGACATAATTCGGCCAAAAGCAGGGCATGTCCACGGTGTACGCCGTCAAACATGCCTATGGTGGCTATTCGTTGTATGTCCTTGGTTGGTGTCATCGTCACGGGTGCGACCGAATATAATCGTGTTTTTTAATCCTTTCGGTTTTTGATTTCGATCGAACGTTCAAAAAGGCTCTATTGGGAGGCTTTATGCTCTATTGGGAGACTTTATTTTGCAGTCCGTATCCGAAATCCTTATTGCAGTCCTTGTTTTTCGCTCCTTATTTGCAGATGCCCATGTCGCGCAACAGTGCATCGAATTCGACGCCGGGACGTACAAGCGCGGCATGCCAGCCCAGAGCCTCGGCAGCGCGGACGTTGGCCTCGCCATCGTCCAGAAACAGCGTCTCGGCCGGGTCAATGCCCAACTGCTCGGCCGCGTAATTGAAAATCTCGGGTGCGGGCTTCATCGATCGGGCTTCGAAAGATGTAACCATACCGTCGAAATAGTCCTCGCGGCGCAGTCCTTCCTGCCCGAATTCCTCGCCGATTTTGCTGTTCCACATTATCGGATTGGTATTGGAAAGCATATACACGCCCAACCCCTGACGTCGCAATTCGCGCAGAGCCTCCAGTCGTCGCACGGGTATGCCTATGAGAAATTCGCAGAAGGCGCGGTCTATGGCCAAGTCGGTCGTACCTTCGGGCAAGTGCGGGCGGATGATGCGGCGAAATTCGGCAGCATCTATACGGCCCGACTCGAGGTCGGCGAAGGCGCCTTTTTGGGCGTAATCGCCCAAAAACTCCCCTATCGCGGCAAAGCCCAGGCCTTGAAATGCTTTGACACAACGGTTTTTGTCGATGTCCATGATGACTCCGCCGAGGTCAAAGAGAATGTTTCGTATCATTGTGTTTGTTGTTATTGCTTAATTGTCTATGCGCGGCCACGAACACCGAATTAAATGGTGCGGACGCCGAATTAGATGGAGCGAGGCCGGTTTGCCGACCGGTGAACAATGTCCTGTTGTCGGCGCATACGGGCTGCAAAGTTAGCAAATTTTTCGCAACGTCATCATGATTACCGAGGCCGTATCTCTGCTGTCCGGGCTCGCAATCGCGGCGTAATTGCGGCCTTGAGGTGGCTCTATGGCAATTGCTCGGGTTACGACTGCTCGGGCTTCGGTTTAACGGGCTTGTCGTCAGCAGTATCACCACACAACGCATTGTGTACCAGCGCCGCTTTGGCCGGGCCGATGACGGTTGCGAGGTCTTCGGGAGCGGCGCGACGTATGGCCGCCACACTGCGAAAATGCCGGAGCAAGGCGTCGCGCGTCGCCGGGCCGATGCCGCGTATTCCATCTAATTCGCTGACAGTCTGCTCCTTGCTGCGCAAATCGCGATGGAACGTGATACCAAACCGGTGAGCCTCGTCGCGCAGATGTTGAACCACGCGTAACGACTCGCTGGATTTGTCGATATACAGCGGAACGCTGTCGCCGGGGAAGTATATCTCCTCCAGACGTTTGGCAATGCCCACCACGGCTATGCGCCCGCGAAGGCCCATTTCGTCCAAGGCTTCCACGGCCGAGCTGAGCTGCCCTTTGCCGCCATCGACAACAATGAGCTGCGGCAGGTCTTTACCCTCCTCCATAAGCCGCGTATAACGACGAGTGAGAACCTCCTTCATCGAGGCAAAGTCATTGGCTCCAACGACGGTCTTAATCTTAAAATGTCGGTAGTCGCGCTTGCACGGGCGAGCGTCGCGGAACACCACACAGGACGCCACCGGGTTGGAGCCTTGAATATTTGAGTTATCGAAACATTCGATATGATGCGGCAGCACGCTCAGGCGGAAGTCCGACTTGATTTGTTCGAGAGTGCGCATGACGCGCTCTTCGGGATTATGCTTGGCCAGGTGCTTGAGGTCCTCGATACGAGCTTGGCGTGCATTGCGACGCGATACCTCCAAGAGCTTGGCACGGTCGCCGCGCCGGGGGATGGTGAAAGTCACAGATGGCATTTCCACATCCGGAATCTCCGGCACCACAACCTCGTCATATACCACCCCGAAAGCCGAGGCAATTTCGTCCAAGGCATACGCCAGCAACTGGCCAACCCCTTCGTCCATATTGCGGCGGTAACGCAATGTGACAGAGCGCACTACGGCTCCGCGGCTTACGTGCATATAGTTGATATAGACATTGTCGTCTTCGTCATCGACGCCAAAAACGTCTATCTCGGTGATTATCTGCGAGATAATCACACTACGACTACGATATTGAGCTATGAGATCGTATTGCACCTTGAGTTCCTGAGCCTCCTCGAAACGAAGTTCAGAGGCAAGGCGTTGCATTTCGTCGCGCAAATGCACCATCAACTCGTGCGTCTCGCCGCGCAATATCTGCTTGATATGGTCGATATACTTATTGTATTCCTCGGGCGAAATTTTACCGACACAGCATCCGCGACATTTATGTATATGATACTTGAGGCATACGCGTGCGCGTCCTCGCTTGACCGAGGCTTCGGTGATGGGAATACGGCACGTGCGTATGGGGAACATCTCGCCCAGTAATCCGAGTACAGTCTTGGCCATAGCGCCATTGGTGTACGGGCCGAAATACTTGCTGCCGTTGCGCACGTACTGACGAGTCAAAAATACGCGAGGATACAACTCGTTGGTCACCACAATCCACGGATAAGACTTGTCATCCTTGAGCAAAACATTGTACTTGGGCTTGTACTCCTTGATCATCGAGTTTTCGAGATTGAGAGCATCCTGCTCCGTAGGCACCACGATATACGACATATCCGCTATGGCGTCTACAAGCATATTGGTGCGTAGTGACTCGTGCGTACGGTTGAAATATGACGAGACACGTCGCTTCAAGTTCTTGGCCTTGCCGACATATATCACCTTCCCCTTGGCGTCATAGTAAGTATACACGCCCGGGGTGTCCGGCAAAAAAGAAATTTTCTCCTTTAACTCGGGAGACTTTTCGTGCATAGCCATAAGCAATAAAAAAGGTCTATTTGACTTATGATAGCCGTAACAGCCGTAATGGCCTTTACAGCTATAATAGTTATGATAGCTATAATAGCGATAAAGGCTACAACAGCTATGATAGCTATAAAGACTATGGCGGCTATATTAGCCACCATGCCACTGTGGCAATACGTGCCGGGAAGATATTATACAGATGAAGGCTCCCCACAGAAAAGCAGCAGGGAGTCCTCCAATCAGACGCGAGGCGACTTTCGGCGCCGCCGAGGACAATAGCTAAACCGACAGGGCGAGAAGCCCACCCCATCGATGCCGCAGTCAGATCAATATACGATCAGCGAAGTCACCTCGGCATCGGCAGGCAAAGCCGCACGGCCATTGAGAGCGCTCAATTCGATGATGAAATTGATGTAAACCTTCTTGGGGTTCATACTTTTCACCAGTTCGTAAGCAGCAGCCATAGTACCGCCGGTAGCGAGCACATCATCGTGCAATACGACGACATCGTCCGGGCCGATAGCATCGCGGTGCATTTCGATAACGTCCGTACCATACTCTTTTTTGTACTCGGCACGAATCGTGTCTGCGGGGAGTTTGCCCGGCTTACGTGCCGGGACGAATCCTGCGCCAAGTTCAAAAGCCAGGATGCTGCCACCGATAAAGCCGCGGCTCTCGATGCCGACGACCTTAGTGATACCCTTGTCGCGATACAGCTGGGAAAGATCCCATCCGATGACATGGAGGGCGCGAGGGTCCTTGAACACGGTGGTGAGGTCCTTGAAGAGTACCCCTTTTGTGGGGAAATCCTTGACGTCACGAATCTTTGATTTGATATATTCCATTTTTACGAATTATGGAGTGAATATATAGAATATGTGTTTAACGCAAACTATGTTTTTTTAGAGAATCGAATCTATAGCCACCGTCGCAGGTTCTACTATAGTATCGGAAGGTGCGACTGTTTTCTCTCCCCTGCCGCAAGATGCAAGCACAGCAAGCATCGCGAGTATAAAGACAAACTTTTTCATAATTACTATTAACAAGAAATCACTATTAACAAGAAATCTCTGAATGTCATCAGAGCCCTACTATCATCAGAGTCCTTTGATCAATTAGACCTAAATTTTATTCGCTTGTATATCGTCCGCACGATAGCGGAATCATGATGTTTTTTGTTGTTCCCTCAAATTGTTCCACGTGAAACAATTTGCGCTTAATTCTTTGAAGATGTATGTTTTAGAGCCGTGTGACACACGGTCCGTAAAACAGTTTATCGCCCCAACAAGAGCAGCAAGACATTGATGTCGCTCGGGCTGACGCCGGGGATACGTGATGCCTGGCCTATGGTTGAGGGACGGTGTTTTTGCAGCTTTTGACGCGCCTCGGTAGACAGCGCATTGATGCCGGAATAGTCATAATCTTCGGCGATGCGTATATCCTCAAGACGACGGAGTTTGTCGACATTGATTTGCTCACGCTTGACATACCCTTCGTACTTGAGCCGGACTTCGGCCGCCTCGACAATCTCGTCGCGCCTATCCTGAGGAAGCGCTGCAATATACTCAGCCAAGGCCGGAATATACTGCGCAAGCATCGGGATGGTCAACTGCGGTCGCAGTACCAAGTCCACAAGACGGACACTTTGGCGCAAAGGTGCCGAGCCGACGGATGCGAGTAAAGCCTCCACCACCCCTGCCTTGACGGTGAGTGTTCGTGCCAGTTCGACAAGTCCGTCGCGAGCGTCACGCTTCTGTTCGAGAGCTTGCATACGCGTTTCATCGGCAAGGCCGAGGCGGAAGGCAAGCGGAGTGAGACGCATATCGGCATCGTCTTGACGCAGAAGTATGCGGTGTTCGGCTCGCGAAGTAAACATTCGGTACGGCTCGTCCACGCCCTTGGTGATAAGGTCGTCGATGAGCACTCCTATATATGCTTGGTCGCGCGAAAGCACCAGCGGCTCACGGCCCAGAATGGCAAGAGCCGCATTGGCTCCGGCTACAAGACCCTGCCCCGCCGCTTCCTCGTATCCGGTGGTACCGTTGATTTGGCCGGCAAAATACAGTCCGCCCACGAGCCGAGTTTCGAGTGTATGGCGCAACTGCGTCGGGTCAAAATAGTCGTACTCTATAGCATATCCCGGGCGGTAGATTTGCACGTCACGCAGCGCCGGAATAGTCTGCATGGCGCGTATTTGTATGTCTATGGGCAGCGACGAGCTGAACCCGTTGAGGTAATATTCCTGGGTGTCCTCCCCTTCCGGTTCAAGGAAAAGTTGGTGCGAATCCTTGTCCGCGAAGGTGACGATTTTGGTCTCGATGCTCGGGCAATAGCGTGGGCCGATGCTTTGGATTTGGCCGTTGAATAGCGGCGAATCAGGCAGTCCTTCGCGCAGAATTTCGTGCGTACGCGTATTGGTATTTATTGTAAAGCACGGGCACTGGCACAACTCCCTCCGCACAGTCGGCAGAAACGAGAACTTATGGAAATCATTATCGCCGTATTGCGGCGTGGCCAATTCAAAATGGACACTGCGGCCGTCGATGCGCACCGGGGTTCCGGTCTTCATACGACCGCAGACAAATCCGAGGTCGCGCAACTGTTCGGTTATACCATGACTGGCCGGCTCGCCGGTACGACCGCCGGGCAGCATTGTTCGGCCTATATGCATCAGGCCGTTGAGGAATGTGCCGTTGGTCAGTACCACCGCACGCGCCGTGAAAGTCGCACCATTCAGTGTATGCACACCGGCAGCGCGTCCGTCTCGCAGGACGAGACGATCCACGGTATCCTGCCACATATCAAGGTTGGGCGCATTCTCTAAAGTCTTGCGCCACAGAGCACTGAAACGCATACGATCGCTCTGCGAACGCGGACTCCAGACCGCCGGACCTTTGCTCAAATTCAACATTCTGAATTGTATGGCCGTGCGGTCGGTGATGATACCCATCATTCCGCCCAAAGCGTCTATTTCTCTAACAATCTGTCCTTTGGCTATGCCGCCGACAGCCGGATTGCAGCTCATTTGCGCAACCTTGTCCATATCCATAGTCACAAGCAAGGTGCTACACCCCAAGCGCGAAGTGGCCATTGCAGCCTCGCATCCGGCGTGACCCGCGCCAACGACGATGACATCATATTCGAATTTCATAGCGTCCGGACTGTATTGTTAAATCGTATGCTGTAATATCTTTAGTATGCTGTGATACCTATTTTATTAATGAATACTGTAAATGCAAAGATGAATTACCCGACCGCCCCGTTTGTCGTGCCGATATCCGGCATCGAAGCGTATAGCGCAAGAGCGTCGTTTTCGTGACGTTCCATGATTTCGCGCTCGCCGGGGCCTTTGTCGTTAATGCCGCACAAGTGCAGCACCCCGTGCACGATGACACGCAGCAACTCCTGCGAGAACTCGGCGCCAATGCCGGCGGCATTCGAAGCAACGGTTTCCAGCGAAATGAACATGTCTCCCGAAATCACTCGTCCGTGGCTATAGTCAAAAGTGATGATGTCCGTATAATAGTCGTGTTGGAGAAATTCCCTATTGACTTCGATAATTCGGGCATCGTCACAAAAGATGTAAGACAGTTCGTGCGCGATACGACCGTGCGCTTTGGCCACCTCGACAAGCCAAGCCTCGACCTTGGCACGATCGATGCTCGGCATTGCGACGTTCTGCGTCATCCATTGAAAAGTAGCAGTCATGTTGGCAAACATTTTTGCAATTAACCTACAAAGTTACGAATAAACACCGAATGCGTAGGTAATTTTTCGGAGGAAAACGCAAATAAGCACAAAAGGCCAGCGATTGGCCAAAAAACGAACGAATCACGCTCTAAATGGTTCGACAACCGAGATACGCAAAAAACGACTTAACCGTCTATAATATAGTCTATAATGGATTTTTTGGGCGAAAATTCAGCGCTTAAACCGTCCTGTCCTGTACGGGTGGACAGGAAAAACGCGAAATGAGGTTAAACAATGTTAAACAAAAGTGTGCGAATAAGCCGATAGTGTTATCTTTGTAAACACAAAAAAAAGGACCTATGGACGAGCGCACAACTATCCCTCAAGACGAAGCCGAGCAAAAGCCCAGCACCCACATTTCGGCGACCATCATAACAAACAACGAGGCCACCATCATCAAGCGTTGTCTCAAATCACTTGAAGGCATCGCCGACGAAATTATAGTCGTGGACTCCGGCAGTACCGACGGGACTCCGGACATCTGCCGCAAGGCCGGATGCCAAGTGTACCAACGACGTTTCACCGGCTACGGCATACAACGCCAATATGCCGCCTCGCTGTGCAAGTATACCTACATCCTGGCCATAGACGCCGATGAGGTTTTGGACGACGAATTGCGCCAATCCATTATGAAGCTCAAAAAAGAAGGATTGACCCATCGCGTATACGCTTTCAATATTATGGAGTACTACTTCGGGCATAAAGTGCGTCATACCGGCCTGAAACGCAGTGGTATGATACGTCTTTTCAACAAGCGTTATGCCCAATGGAACCTCCGCGATGTGCGCGAGCAAGTCACCTTCCCCGAGTCACTGCGGCCCCAAAAACTCGAGGGAACGCTGCTGCATTTCCGAGCCGTCAATTACTCGCAAATGCTACTTAAAGAGCTGTCCCAGGCACGTTTGCGTGCCGCCGCCCTGGCTGCGCGCTACAACCGCATCAGCCCCCTGCGTCCCCATATAACCGCCATCGCCACCTATTTCAAGTACTATATCGAAAAAGGCGGATGGATGGACGGCCGTACCGGCGCCATGATTGCTCAAGGACGTGCTTACGGCACATATATGGCATGGAAAATTGCACGTAAAACCCTGCGCGAGAACGGATTATGCTAATAGCCGACATCCTGGCGCCACGACACAACGACAAAGCCCGAGAAGACCTACACGCCGCCGTCAACGCCACAGGCAATACAATCACTGCCATCGAGACGGCCGCGCCAAGTTTTGCCATATCCATGCAACTGGCCGGGGCTCTCAAAAAGAGTCGCTTTGACGCCGTCATCGTACACACCAACCGCCAAGCCATAGCCGCAATTTCGGCCAAAATCATTGCCGAGAAAGCCAACGCAGGATACGCAATCATCTATCAACCGGTGCGTTGCGAAGAAACACCGCGGAATATTCCACCCGAGGTATTAGAGAAAATCTCGCTTTGGGTATTCGAAGACGAGGCACAAAAAGAGCAATATGCACACCTTGGCGTACCCGACGGGCGGAGCAAAATACTTCCGCCTACGTCCTTCGATGCCGAACAGATGCCCCCGATTACTCTCGCCGAATACGACGGACACACTGCGCTTAACCTGCTATGGATTGGCGAAATAACCAATTACTCCCTCCTGCGCAACGCCGTTGACGCCATTCGGCAGATGCCCGAAACAGCCATCAGCTTCACCATTTGCGGCACAGGCAAGGCTCGCCACATCATGCCCATAGTGCGCGATGCGCGAGTCGACAAAGCCCATACATACACTTGGCGAGGGAACGAATACGACGTCCGACAAGAGCTCGAAAAAGCCCATGTCCTCATCGCCGGAAAGCCGTACGTCACCGCCGAACAAATAGAGTGTATGCGATGCGGACTGCCTGTGTATGAAGCCGTTGACTCCGCGACACTTCAAGGCAATCTCGCCGCGATTGCGGCCGATCACGAGGTCCTTCGGACAGCCCGTCAGGCAGCCCGACAGGCCTATCATGACACCTACAACCCATTGTTTCACGTGAAACAATTTGTCGAATTAATCGCCGAGACAATCAAATGACAAAAGCTCGAACGCCCAAGGTTCTCCTGCTGTCGCACGACTGCGATTTGGTCCTATACCAGACATTCAAAACACTGAACGACAGCGGCAAAGCAGACATCACCATAGCGGCCCCCGACGAAGCCGTACTCCCCGTAGACTCGATGAAACGCGCAGCAATGCCGGTCATCAAATCCAAGTTCACGCTCAAGGCTATACGCGGATTGCGACGCATAGTCAAAGCCCTGCATCCCGACATAATATTTGCGGTAAGCACCTCCGCACTATCCACGGCCATACAAGCCACGCGGTGTATGCGCCACGCTCCCGCCGTAGTCGGATACCGCGGCACTCAGGCACATGTGCACCCCTTCGACCCCACATATCGCATGGCGCTGCTCAACAAACGCGTGGCACATATCGTATGCGAGACGCCTGATATTTGTCAATACCTGGCCGAATACATCCCCGTCGAACGGCTGAGCGGACGCCCCAAGCCTTTTATGCGTCAATGGGTGCAAAACGCTATGGCACACCCGATTGCCATAGGTAACGAAGGCGACAAAATCAAAATAATATACGTCGGAGTCACCAAAGGACGCCCCCACAAAGGCCTCCCCGTACTGCTCAGAGCCGCCGAAATCCTGGCCGATGAAGGGCTGAAAATCTCACTGACCGTCGTCGGCGACGCCGAGCCCGAAGACATCCGATCGGCACGCAAAGACATAGTAACATTCACCGGCAACCGCCCCGACGCGATGCACTTTCTGCCCGGCGCGGACGTCTTTGCCCTGCCGTCACTACGCGATGCCTCGCCCCGCGTAATTCGCGAAGCGCAAGCCTGCGGCGTGCCATGCGTCGTGAGCGATATTCCCGGCGCACGCGACCTCATCGTCACCGGCGATGACCCCAGCGGCATACTCGTGCCGCCGGGTGATGCCCGAGCCATAGCCCAAGCCATCAAGGATATAGCCCTCAACCCCGAAGTACGCGCGCGTATGTCCGCCGCCGCGCTGCGCAACATCGACGACAACTACGCTATAGACGATTACGTGAAATATTTCGACACCCTGTTTCGCAAAATCGCCGACCAATCCTGACACCCATAGGCACGTCGGATTGCGCCGACAAGGGCAAAAAAACGGCCAAAACCCATAGTAGTCAACAACACCTATAGCAGTCAACAAAAGCCACAGCAGTCGACAACACCCATCGTAGCCGACAAATACATATAGAACTATCAATAGAAAAAACTTACGACGTATGTCCGCACGTATACAGACCTTCGTAAAGACCATGGCCAAAGCCCTAACTCCGCACCCTTTGAGCGGACGCGGTGTGATGACTGCGGTCGTAGCCATACTATACTTCAAATTCCTGTTTTTCGATCTCATTTGGGCCTTGGGCAGCACCTTCTCCGGCTTCCAGTTTCCTATAGGCTACCTCACCAAATTGGCCTTAGCGACACTACTGGCGCTGCCGTTGCTCGGGATACGCAGACGGTGGTATATAGTGACCGTCTACATCATTGTAGACCTGTTGCTTATAGCCAATTTGATGTACTTCCGCACCTACTTCACCATTATTCCGGCGGGTAGCTACCTCCTTGTAAGCAATCTTGCCGACTTCACCGACAGCGTCTGGGAATCGTTGCGCTGGTCCGACATCGTATTCCCGCTGTCAACACTCATCGCCTTGGTGATGCTATGTCGCACAGATTTACGTAAAACACTGAGCGACTGTACCAAGCGCCTCTGCCGGCGTATGGCTCTGTGGATGCTGGCCGTGCCTATGGCCATCGTGCTGATATACGTGGCATGTCTGGGCGGATACAAAAAAGCCTATGACAAGCTGATGTACGACTACAGCACCTGCGGCGCCGCAGTATACACCATACCCGGAGCCATGGCCTACGAA
>CAVEDT010000003.1:0-21436 GCA_963614475.1 Roseburia faecis | reverse complement strand
AAACATTCCGGCTTCTTGAAGCCATTAACTAACATAAAAATTTACCGAAGTATTGATCGTATACTCTTTGGTTTTAATCCCCCATTCATTTCCTCTATCAGTTATCCCTAATATTTCGAATTGCTCCGGGCAGTATTTGTCGAGGAATGTAATAGGTACACCCATAACGCCGTAATAGTCGGACGGAATTGCATCCGTGTAGGGAACTTCTATGGCGTCATAATTGTCATAGTGGGCATAACCTTTGCCACGAATTTCCTTGTGCTTGGAATACATTATATTCTCCTCCATCGTCATTAACGACAATGGCTGGTGGCGGCGTCCGTGGTCGATGTTGGTAAACCAACAAGAATTACCAAGCCTCGTATAATTGCCAACATAACCCATCTTTTCAGCCTTTCTTTTATAAGCCTCTGGAACTGCTGTGCCTTCGGGAACGCCAAAGACCATATCGGTTGAAAAACCTGTCGCACCAAGCCAAAGCCTATTATTCTTTATCAGAGGGAATACCTCCTTATAGGTTATTGCGTTGGTGTTACCAATCAAAATACAGCCTTTCTGTGCTTCGACAATCCATGCGAGGAACTCGCGGAAAAGGGAGAAAGGTGGGTTGGTGACGATGATGTCGGCTTGGTCGCGCAGGGCGGTGACTTCGGCGCTGCGGAAGTCGCCGTCGCCATCAAGGTAGCGCCATTCGAGGTCGTGGAAGTCGATGCGCCCGTCGCCATCAATATCATGGTCGAGTACGAAGATTTTGCCGTGCACGGAGGTCTTTGCCGGGTCGAACTGGGGTGCGTCTTGCTCGAATAATGAGGGCTGGTATGGCGTTTTGTATTTCTTGCTTTCGGCGGCGTATGACGTAGAAATCAACTTCTTCAAGCCCAATGTCTGAAAGTGCTGGGCAAAATAGAGCGTGAAATTGCTCCATTCGGGGTCGTCGCAGGGCAGCAGCACGGTTTTACCACGGAAGACATCGGGGTCATATTCGAGGTAGGCGTTGATTTCGCGCTCGATGTCGTAGTACTGCGTATAGAACTCATCGTTCTTTGCGGCTTTAGCCGCCGATAGTGATTCGTTGGCCATTACTTTTTTTTCTTTGAGGGTTTGGAAAGAATCTTTTTCTCGTCAGTTTTCAGGCGGCGCTCCACTTTCTTGACGTCCTCGCCAGGCGGCAGGGTTTCGGGGCGGATGCCACGGTCAAGCAACATTCTGCGTACTGCAGTATTGTTGTCTACGTGTTCGCCCTCTATCGCTATTTGTCCGTGAAGGTCTTTTTGTTGGACATTAACCGAAGTCATTTCTGCGGCCAAGTCTTTGGCCTTGATTGCAACAGTTGAAAGGAAGTCGGCAAGCGGGCGTTTTTCAGGCGCTCCGACACGGCGTTTCATCATAGCGGTATTGAGGCCGAATAGAGCCTGATCTCCTTTTGCTCGTATCAAGGCAAATCCTTTCGAGTCAACACCGCGTTCGTATAATACGCCCGAAAGATGATGCTCTGTCTCGGCAAGTTTGGCACGTGCCTTTACACGCTCGTGATCGAGGATGCGTTGTTGGATAATCTCGGCGCGGCGCGTCTGCACGGCAAAATAGTTTTGCGCAAAAGCAATCTCGGGCTTCCGAGGGTCGCCGTTTTGGGCTATAAGGTAGCAGGCATAGCGCGTCAACAGTATGTCATCTATCTGACGCTCAGCACCTGATCCAAGCAGTACCATTTTTCCGACGTCGGAAAAATGGTCTGTAAGTGATTCTCCTGCATTTACACAGGAGTCCTTAGCCCGGTTTATTGCTTCTTTGAAACGATCCCATCGTGCATATCCCAATACGGGGTAAAGCTCGCGCGCACTCCAACATTCGACGCCGTCATATTCTATGGCTATGGCCTCGAAACTCTCGAATAATTGTTTGATTTCTTCCGCTTTCATTTCATGGTTAGTTAATGCTACCGCAAAGGTAGCCATTTTTTCTTAAAGCGTGAAAGGTGATGGATGTCGGGATGTCATCAGCTATTGCCGGCAAGGTGCATGCCTATGTGCCACAATGCTATTGCGGCGGAGACGCTGACATTGAGCGAATGTTTGGTGCCGTACTGCGGTATTTCGAGGTAAATGTCGCTGGCAGCGACTACTGCCGGATCAACACCGTCGACTTCGTTGCCTACGACTATGGCATATCCGCGTCCGTCCGCCGGTGCAAAATCTTGTAGCGAGACACTTCCATGCACCTGCTCGAGGCAGCACACGGCATATCCGCGGTTGTGCAGTACGGATATGGCTTCGAGCGTATTGTCATAGTAAGACCAGTCCACCGAATCCTCGGCGCCGAGAGCTGTCTTATGTATCTCCACTGATGGCGGCGTGGCGGTGATGCCGCACAGGCACACGTGCCGCACGGCAAAGGCGTCACATGTACGGAAAATTGCACCTATATTATTGAGCGAACGTATATTATCCAATACCACTATAAGCGGCAGTTTTTCCTTGGAATGGAATTGCTCGATGGTGTCGCGATGCATTTCGACAGTGGTTTTCTTGCGCGGAGCGCCGGCGGCCATAGTGTTTTCGGGTGTCCAGCCGGGGCGCAGGAAGTGCATAGGTCGCATGACAAAGGTGCGTGCGCCGGCCTGTGGATGCGGAATTTTGAGCCGCGGATGCGAGTACACCAGGTCGTCTATGGCGATGATGTCTATATCGATGCTGCGGTCTATATAGTCGCCTAACGAATTGCGGTGTGTCTCGCCCGGGGCGATAGTCTGCTCTATGGCTTGTACTTGGTCTAATAATGCAAGAGGATCCACTTCCTGCCCTTCGGGGAGGTCGATAGCGATGCCGACGTTGATAAATCGGTTGACCGTATCGAAGCCCCAGGCGTCACTCTGTATTTCCGGGGCACGGCGTATGCGTGACTGGGGATAGCGTGAAGCCAGCATGAGTATGGCTCTTTCGATATTGGCGCGACGGTCGCCGAGATTGCTGCCGAGGTTCAGGTATATGGTGGACATGTCTTTTGGATGTGGATGATGTTCTGATGTTAGGTAATATTTTTGTTGTCAGTATATTTATGTTGTCTGACTGATATCAGCCGGTGGCTGTATTCGTTGTATTGTGTCTGTATCGCGGATGGTGTTCGAGTATCTCTTGACGCAGCCGCGAGTTCTCGATATGTAGGTATATCTGCGTGGTGGCTATGGACTCGTGTCCCAGCATCTGTTGTATGGCGCGGAGATTGGCGCCGCCTTCAAGCAGATGAGTGGCAAAAGAGTGCCGTAAAGTGTGTGGCGACAGGGGTGTACGTATGCCGGCACGTGCCGCCGCGTCGCGCAGTATATAGAAAATCATGACGCGTGACAGATGTCGACCGCGACTGCTTAGAAATACCGTATCGGCATCGGCCGGTACTATCGGGACATCTTTACGGTCGGTGTCTATGTAGTTTTTTAGGCGCGTCAATGCCACTTCGTTGACCGGGACAAGGCGCTCTTTGGAGCCTTTGCCACGTATAAGCATCACTGCATTGCGGAAGTCTATGTGCGAAATTTGCAGTGAGCACAACTCGGAGACACGCAGTCCGCAGCCATACATGGTTTCTATGATTGCGCGGTTGCGACGCCCCAGCGGGGTGTCATCCATAGCGGCTATCAAGGCATCTATTTCGTCCAAAGAGAGTACCGAAGGCAAATGCGAACCCACAGCCGGACTCTCGAGTAATTCGGTCGGATCGGTGTCCATGATTCCCTCGAGGCGCAGATAGCGGTAGAAGTTTTTGATACCGCTGAGGATGCGTGCACACGAGCGCGGCATTATGCCCAGGTCGTGCAAGTCGCCCATAAATGTGCGCAAGTCGTCCACCGTAGCCTTGGCCGGGTCTATATTGGCGGCGGCAAGTGCATTGAGCAATTTGGCGACGTCCGTGACGTATGCATCGCGCGTGTTGTCGCTGTATCCACGCTCGACTGTAAGGTACGATCCGTATCTTCCCAGTATTTTGTCTATGTCCATAGGTCGTCCGCAGATATTACAATGAACCTTGTTCGACAAGCGTGGCTACACGTTCTATGATGGCATCCTCGCGCTTTTTCTCGGGTTGGAATTTGCCTCGCAGGTTGACACCGAAAAGCCGGCCGAAACCTTGCCAGAACACAGCACGGAAGCTGCCGAGAAAAGCCTTGACAATTTCGTATGACGATTGGTCGGTTTCGCGCTGTATGAGCTTTACCAAAAGCCGCGCCTGATTTTTGCTCAGTCGCTTGAGTATGGGTTTGTACTGTTTGAACAGTTCCTTTTCCATGCGTTTGAGGTATTGCTCACGTTCCTTCTGTGTGTCAAAAGTCTCGATGTATTCGTAAGTCTCGATGAGTGTTTCGCGTATCATTTTGGCATACGGTAGCGTAACTTTGACATTGCGCACGGTTCGCCAGTAGAATTCTTCTTCCTTCTTATTACGGAACTTCATAGGCGGATACACCGTGAAAGGCCGCAGAAAGAATATGGTCATAGTGTCGCCCGTTTCCTTATCTACCACGAAGTTGTATCCTTGATAGATATTTTCGCGAGCGGAAGGCAGGCGCATATCCGAGCCGTGTTCCTGCCCTAAGGCGGAACATACCGTGCCGGCTACCATAATTGCAACGGCGGCCAGCGCTATGACTATGCTGCGCCGCTTCAGTCTCATTGATGGTCGTGCGGTACCGGAGGATAGTCTACGGTGTAGTGCAGGCCTCGCGACTCGTGACGTTCCTTGGCCTGACGCATAATCAGGTAGCCGACGTTGATGATATTGCGCAATTCGCAGATGTCACGCGAAACCTTCGATTCCTTGAACAATTTCTCGGTCTCTTCATATAGAATGTCGAGGCGGTTCCATGCGCGGTCGAGGCGAAGATTGGAGCGCACGATACCCACGTATGTGCCCATGATTTGATTGACCTCCTTGATGCTTTGGGTGATGAGCACCATTTCCTCGGGATGACGTGTGCCCTCGTCGTTCCAGTCCGGGACATCATGACGCAATTCATATCCGGGAGCATGGGCTACGGCGTGACGCGCTGCTGCATCTGCATATACCACAGCTTCTATCAGCGAGTTTGAAGCCAAGCGATTGCCGCCGTGCAGGCCGGTACGGCTACATTCGCCCAAAGCATACAGACGATGTATCGAAGACTGACCGTCCAGGTCGACGGCGATACCGCCGCAGAGGTAGTGCGCCGCCGGGGCTACAGGAATATAATCCTTGGTTATATCGATGCCGAGACTCAAGCACTTCTGATGGATATTGGGGAAGTGGTGACGGGTTTCTTCGGGGTCTTTGTGCGTTACGTCCAGATATACGTGGTCGTCGCCGTAGAGTTTCATCTCGCTGTCTATGGCTCGTGCCACGATGTCGCGCGGTGCCAGTGACAGTCTCGGGTCATACTTCTGCATGAATTCCTCACCGCGAAGGTTGCGCAATACCGCACCGTAGCCGCGCATGGCTTCGGTAATCAGGAACGAAGGGCGATCGCCCGGGTGAAACAATGCCGTGGGGTGGAACTGTATGAATTCCATATCTTTGACCGTTCCCTTGGCGCGATACACCATAGCTATACCGTCGCCGGTGGCTACAAGCGGGTTGGTAGTGGTCTGATATACGGCACCTACACCGCCGGTGGCCATAACGGTTACGCGTGCCAGGAATTTTTCGACCTTGCCTGTCTCCTGGTCAAGGACGTATGCACCATAGCAGGTGATGTCCGGAGTACGACGAGTCACTATACGTCCCAAGTGGTGTTGGGTGATGATTTCTATGGCAAAGTGATGCTCATAGATATCTATATTAGGATTGTGTCGCACTGCCTCGATAAGGCCGCGCTGTATTTCAAAACCGGTATTGTCGGCGTGGTGCAATATTCTGAATTCGCTATGTCCGCCCTCGCGGTGCAGATCGAAAGACCCGTCTTCGCGGCGGTCAAAATTCACACCCCAAGACAGCAAGTCTTTGATGCCCTTGGGTGCACCGGTAACCACGGCGCGTACCGCTGCCGGATCGGAGAGCCAGTCTCCGGCCACCATGGTGTCATGTATATGTTTCTCGAAGTTGTCTACGGCAAGATTGGTCACCGAAGCGACCCCGCCTTGTGCCAATGCAGTATTGGCCTCGTCGAGAGTGGTCTTGCATATCAAAGCCACACGACCGTGCTCCGCCACTTTGAGGGCAAAGCTCATACCGGCTATGCCGGAGCCTATGACCAAATAATCGTATTCCATATTACTGCTTTTATTATATTGCAAGAGGTGTGATTAGACTATGCCTTACGTCTATTACCAGACAGTGTTTTACGCCTATTGTTTACTTTTTATTTTATGTATGCTTTTTTACTTAACTACGACATTTACTATCTTGCCGGGTACTACGATGATTTTGACAATTTGCTTACCTTCCAGCCACTTGGCGGCAGCGGCATTGCTGAGAGCCAGGCGTTCGACGTCAGCTCGTTCGGTGCCGGCGGCTACGGTGATTGTGAAGCGGGCCTTGCCATTGAATGACACGGCATACGTCTGAGTGTCAGCTTTGAGATAGCGCTCTTCGGCTTGCGGCCATCTGGCATCGCAGATGGTGGTTGTATTGCCCAGCGCATGCCACAATTCTTCGGCGATATGCGGTGCAAAAGGTGTGAGCAGCACCAAGAGCGGCTGCAGTACCTGTCGGCTGCGGCAACGGCACGAGGTAAGCTCGTTGACGCATATCATAAAGGCGGCCACCGAAGTGTTGAAGGAGAAGTTGTCGATGTCGGCCGTAACCTTGGCTATAAGGCGGTGGAGACTGCGCAGGTCTTCATCGGAAGCCGCGCTTTCATCGGGCAAGAATTCTTCGCCTTTATAGAAGAGAGCCCACAATTTTTTGAGGAAGCGATTGACGCCGTCTATACCGTTAGTATCCCACGGCTTGGACTGCTCCAACGGACCGAGGAACATCTCGTAGAGACGCAGGGTATCGGCACCGTAAGTGGCAACGATGTCATCGGGATTGACGACATTAAACATTGACTTGGACATCTTCTCGACTGCATATCCGCATATATAGCGACCATCGTCTTCGAGTACGAATTGTGCATCGTTATATTCGGGACGCCATTTGCGGAAGGCTTCAGTATCGAGTACATCATTCTTCACTATATTGACGTCCACGTGTATGGGCGTTACATCGTAGTCATTCTTCTTGCCTACACTTACAAAGGTGTTAGTGTCTTTGATGCGATATACAAAGTTCGAACGACCTTGTATCATACCTTGATTGATGAGTTTCTTGAAAGGTTCTTCTTCGACCACAATCCCGAGGTCATAGAGGAATTTGTTCCAGAAACGACTGTATATCAAGTGTCCGGTAGCGTGTTCGGTGCCGCCGATATATAGGTCTACATTGCGCCAGTATTCGTCAGCCTCTTTAGATACGAGTGCATCGTGATTGCGCGGATCCATATATCGCAGATAGTATGCCGAGCTGCCTGCAAATCCGGGCATAGTATTCAGTTCCAAGGGATAACCATCGGCCGTTTTCCAGTTTTTGGCACGACCCAGCGGCGGCTCGCCTTTTTCGGTGGGCAGATATGCGTCTATTTCGGGCAACAGCAGCGGCAGTTCCTTGTCGTCAAGCATACAAGGTATACCGTCCTTATAGTATACGGGGAAAGGTTCGCCCCAGTAGCGCTGGCGTGAGAATATGGCGTCACGCAGGCGATAGTTGACCTTGACGCGGCCTATGCCTTTTTCCTTAATATACTTCTTGGTGGCGGCTATGGCTTCTTTGACCGTAAGCCCGTTGAGGTTGAGGTCCGGACCTTGGCTGTTCATCATAATGCCTTCTTTGGCATCGAAAGATTGCTCGGACACATCGGCACCTTCTATCAGCGGAATTATAGGCAAGTCAAAGTGACGGGCAAAGGCGTAGTCACGGCTGTCATGTGCCGGTACTGCCATAATGGCACCTGTACCGTATCCGGCAAGTACATAATCGCTTACCCAAATAGGAATTTTCTTACCGGTAAGAGGATTGATAGCATAAGCGCCGGTGAATACACCGCTGACGCGCTTGTCCATAAGTCGCTCGCGCTCGGTACGGCGCTTAGTGGCGACGATGTATTCCGTGACGGCTTCGCGCTGTTCGGCGGTGGTGACCTTGTCTACGTACTCACTTTCAGGAGCAAGCACCATGAAAGTAACACCGAATACCGTATCGGCACGTGTGGTGAATATTTCGAGGTCGATATCATCTCTTCCGTCGATGGCAAAGTGCATTTCAGCACCTTCGCTGCGGCCTATCCAGTTGCGCTGTGTTTCTTTGAGCGAATCGGTCCAGTCGATGGTGTCAAGACCCTGAAGCAGACGCTCGGCATAAGCACTTACGCGCAGACACCACTGGTACATCACTTTTTGCTCTACGGGATATCCGCCGCGAAGCGATACGCCTTCCGATACCTCGTCGTTGGCCAATACCGTTCCCAATTTTGGACACCAATTGACCATGGTATTGCCGAGATAAGCTATACGGTAGTTCATCAGCACGTCCGACTGTTGTTTGGCATCCATAGCCTTCCATTCGTCGGCGGTGAAGGTGAGTACCTGCGAGGAGGCTGCCGGAGTGTCGGCATTAGCGCCTTCCTTTTCGAAACGTGCTACAAGTTCGGTGATGGGCATAGCCTTGCAAGCCTGAGTATCATAATAGCTCAGGAACATGCGTTTGAACGTCCATTGAGTCCATTTGTAATACTCGGGGTCGCAGGTACGTATTTCGCGCGACCAGTCGTAGCAAAAGCCTATTTTGTCCAGTTGTTCGCGATAGCGCGCAATATTGGTCTGCGTAGTCACCTCGGGATGCTGTCCGGTCTGTATGGCATACTGCTCGGCCGGCAGTCCGTAGGCGTCATATCCCATAGGGTGAAGTACGTTGAAGCCTTTGAGTCTTTTGTAGCGACTTACGATGTCCGAGGCTATATATCCTAAGGGGTGTCCTACGTGCAAACCTGCTCCCGAGGGGTAGGGGAACATGTCGAGTACGTAGTATTTGGGACGTTTGGGGTCTATGTCCACGCGGTATGTATTGTTGTCACGCCAATACTGTTGCCAGCGGGCTTCGATGTCGCGATGATTATATTCCATTATATATAGTGTATAAATATTTTATTTCTTGGAGATGAAGTATAGTATTTATATTTCACGAAAGTTCGAGCATTCTTTGTATGGGGACTATGGCGCGGCGTGCCGTTTCGGCATCTACCGTGACCACCGGAGCCAGGTCGCGTAACGAGTCGCGTACCTTTTCAAGTGTTATCTGCTTCATAAACGAACATTCGTTGCATCCGCATCCCAATTCGTCCGGCGGAGCGGGTATGAATTTCTTATCTGGGCAACTCTTGTGCATTTGGTGCAATATGCCGCTTTCGGTGGCCACGATGAAGGTGTCAGCATCGCTTTGCTGTGCGTACTTGAGTAAAGCTGCCGTAGAACCCACATGGTCGGCAAGCACAAGCACTGCCTTGGGACATTCGGGATGGGCCAGTACCGGTGCTCCGGGATATTGTTTTTTGAGGTCGATGATGCCCTGAACGCTGAACCGTGCATGCACATGGCAGGCGCCTTCCCACAATACCATATTACGTCCGGTGACACTGTTGATATAGTTTCCGAGATTGCGGTCCGGTCCGAAGATGATGGGAGTGTCTTTTGGCATACTTTCCACAATCTTGCGTGCATTCGAGCTGGTGACCAAGATATCGCTGAGAGCCTTAACGGCTGCAGAGGTATTGACATAAGATATGACCGTATGTCCGGGATGTTCCTTGATAAAGGCTTCAAAGCGGTCGGCCGGACACGAATCGGCCAAAGAGCATCCGGCCGTCGGGTCGGGAATGATCACGGTCTTCTCCGGACACAGTATGGCGGCAGTTTCGGCCATGAAATGGACACCGCACAGCACTATTACTTTTTGAGGAAGTTTGGTGGCCTGCTGAGCCAGTGCCAACGAATCGCCTATGAAGTCGGCAATATCCTGCACCTCGGGCTGCTGGTAATAGTGCGCCATGATGACAGCGCCGCGCTCTTGCTTGAGGCGCTGTATCTCTTCTTTGAGTGCTTCGACGGACTGTCGTCCGGAGTTTTCAACATCCATATATTATTAAAGGTTTAATGAAGAAAATTTTTTCATCAATTCTATAAGAACAATAAGGGGTGTAGATAACGATTATAACTTTTGCACTGAAAATTTGGAAAATACGTTATCAACATCTTATTGTATATTACTCTTCGGGGTTATGAACACCCGGTTTTGCTTATCCACAACAAGATACAAACTTTATTGACATGGTGTGGATAACGTGCAAAGTTAATAACTTTTCGGGAGTATTCGGCTCTTGAAAGTTGAAAAGATAGTCGAAAACGGTAGAATGTATATATGATAACTTATCATAGAAAATTTTTGGAGCTTTGGGTATTTCTGCGTATATGGCCAAGTCTTCGATATTTCCAAATATAGTTTTCAATAGTTTCTTATCAGTTTTCGACATACTTATTGACACTATATGTAGAGTAGTGGAGAGTAAGTTAATTGGAGAAGTTGAATACTATTATGAACTTGTATTCGCTGTTATGGGTTCCGGTGGCTACACCTACGTGTCCGTAATTTAGGAATGTATTTTTGCGATGTCCCCTATCTTTGACGTTGTCGTCCACTATCAGACCGCGCACTATTTCCATAGCTGTCATGTTGCCGTACGCTATATTCTCGCCGCAAAGACATATATTGGGATCATACCTTTTTATTCGTATATCAGGAGTAGATCCGTCCGAGCCGTCGTGGCCTAATATACCCTTAGGGCCGCAGTCATTGCAATGGTCGAGAGCGGCAAGATATAATGATTGTTTGGGTCGCAGCATATTCATGGGCTTCTTTGTTTTCAAGTCTTCGATGGCTTCTACGATGGCAGCTTTACCTTCGTGTGTGCTCACCATTTGACCTTCGCTGTTAAGATATGTGCTGTCTTCGCCCATTGCATTGAGGAAAGGAACGAGTACTTCTTCGATGTAGCGAGTAGGGTTGGTGCGTGCCTTATTAACTTCGATGATGGCTTCTTTTCCAAATAGGGAGAGGTAGGGGGCATTTGCCACTACCGAGTATATAGAGTCGGGCCATGCCGTGGTGTCCGGGGCCGGCTTTGTGCTTATTGGTGTGGCGACGATGACGTTTGTATGTTTGTCTCGATTGTCTTTGGTGATTGGATTTTGAAATACCAAAACGTACATTTTATTGTACTTGGCATGTGTACCTATGGCTATGCCGGTGGAGGAGAAACTTTCAAAGAGCATTTTGCGGTTGGCGCGTGATTGTACGCCGTCGTCCACTATCAGCGACCTTATAGTTTCCACAGGTGTCATTTCGCCGTACGAAGATATTTCGCTGCATCCGGCGTTTTGTGCATCGGGGTTATGTCTTGCTATGCGTTGTTTCATCGAGCTTCCGTCTGTACCGATGTGCCCGGTCATACCTTTCGGTCCGAGATCATTGCATAAGTCCGAGGCGGCCAACGCGAGATACTGCTGTGGATGCAGCATGGGCATAGGTTTTTGCAGGTGCATGGCGTTGATGGCTTCGTCTACGGCTCCTTGACCTTCTTGGGTGCGTATAAGGTATCCTTGACTATTGGTGTATACGTTGCTATTGTCGATGCTATGCATATAGGGTATAAGAACTTCCAAGGCATATTGCACAGGATTTGTGCGTGCTTTGTTTATTTCGATTACCACCTGTTTTTCATCTTGGGTGAGATAGTCGGCGTTGTTTACACAGGCGTATATCGAGTCCGGCCATTGGTAGGCGGGGGCGTCTTGTGCGTAAGCGGTCAATGATGCGCAGACGGTGTATAAAGCTGTGATTGTCTTTGTTATAGTCATAAGGGAGAAAATGTTATTTTGTTTGATAATGCTAATTTTGGTTAGGGGAGCTTGCGGAAAAAAAAGTATTCCGAAGCATCCGTATATAGTGCATTGTTTAGCAATAAGGAGCGGATTTTTAGTTTTCCGCTCCTTATTGCTATAGGTGTAGATATCAGCGTTGGGCGTAGAACGCCTTGAAGGCGCGGATGATCATTTCGTGATCGCGAAGCGAGGCGGTTTCGCGTACCGAGTGCATGGCCCAGACGGCGGCACCCATATCGACACCGCGCAGCGGTATTTGTGAGGTGAGGATATTGCCCAGTGTCGAGCCTCCGGCTACGTCGCTGTGGTTGACGAAATACTGTACCGGCACTCCGGCATCCTTGCATATAGAGGCAAATACGGCGGCGCTGTCGGCATCGGTCATATACTTGCAATTTGCGTTGATTTTGATGACCGGGCCGCCACCAAGCAACGGATGATTGGTGGGGTCGTATTTGTCCATATAGTTTGGATGTGCGCCGTGGGCGTTGTCGGCGCTGACCATAAACGAGTCGGCCACGCTGCGCAGGTATTTTTCTTCGGGTGCATCGGCGGCGGCATACACACGTCGCAGCACGTAGTCCAATATGGGCGATCCGGCGCCTTGCTTGGTGCCTGAACCGGTTTCTTCGTTGTCGAAGATGGCCATGACCTTGAGTGTGCCGTCGGTCGATGGTTGTGCCTCGGCGATGGCCGCGGTTGCGGCATGTACCATGCTCAGGTCGTCTATGCGTCCCGAGGTGATATAGTCTTCGTAGGCACCCACGGTGCAGGCCTTGGTTGTGTCATATAGCGAGATATCGTAGTCGAGGATGTCCTCGGCTTTGACTTCGAGTTCGGCTGCTATTTGTCGGCACAACCATCCTTCGGGCTTTTCGTCTTCGGGAAGCGTACCCACTACGGGAAGCATATCGCGTTGGCGTGACAGGGGATTGCCTTCATTGACGGCGCGATTGAAGTGTATTGCCAGGTGCGGTATGGTGAGCATAGGGCGGTCGAAGCGCACCAGACGTGTGACGGGGTGCATGGCATCGGCGCCGCGCAGTATTACGCGTCCGGCCAGTGACAGCGGGCGGTCAAACCAGGTGTATAATATCGGACCGCCGTAGACTTCGGTATTGAGGCGTAGCATACGTCCTTCGCCGAGCATCTCGCATTTGGGTTTGACGCGAAATCCGGGCGAGTCGCTGTGGGCGCTGATGATGTGGAAGCGGTCGGGTGCGTGGAGTGTTTTGTCGTCGCTGTCCGGCACTATGAAGGCCATGACGGCTGTGCCGTTTTGCAACGTATAGTATTTGCCGCCCGGGACGAGGTTCCACTGTTTGCGTGCATCCAAAAATTGGAAGCCTGCGTAATATAATTGGTGACATATAGTGTCAATGGTCCAGAAATTGACCACTGAGGAGTCAAGGAATTCTTTGAGTGACAGCATAGCGGAGATTTATGTTTTTTTATGAGGTTAGAGGTATCGTATTTTAGATGTTATCGGTCGGTATATTGTGTGTAGTTGTCGTGTTTGCTGTATCAATTGGCACGCAGGGCATTGAGAGCACGCAGCACGTTGCATAATATGCCGCTCCAGTATTGCACGAAATCGGCACGCAGGGCTTCGGTGGCGGCGTCGACCACCTGATCGGTGGCATCGGCACGTACGGTCTGCAAGTAGTTGTAAGTGCTTTGGAATATATCGCAGAGGCCTTCGGCGATACTGGCGGCGATGGGTGTATCGGAGTACTTCATATCCTGATGGAATACTTCGAGGTAGGTGTCATCGGCGCCCAGCAATTGTTCGATAGCACTGCGCAATGCGTCATAGGTGTCTTCGTCGAGTGCATCTGCAATGTATGCGTCGGTGTCGTCTATGCTTTCGGGAATGTCGTTGGCGGCGATATATATACGCGGCAGCAGTCGCAGCATTGAGCCTACAAATGCATCGCGTGCCGAGGTATCTTCGTCAACGGCAATTTCGCCCGAGGCTACGGATTGAATGGCTTGGCAGTATTCGTTGCACAACGCCATTACGGCTAATGTATTATTGGAAAGTGGCATTGTCAGTTTTTGTAAAGGTTGTTTCGGATGATATACTCATAGGCATCTTTGGGTACGAAGGCACGCATATCGCGTCCGTCGGCAATACCTTGGCGTATCATGGTGCTTGACATTTCGACTATGGGCGCATGTATTTGGCGCATACGCTCGTGCATTTTATCCTCTGGAATTTCGTAGCCCGGGCGCGGATATACCAGAACGCCGAATTCGGCGAGTATTTTGTCGTAGTCGCGCCACCGGTCAAAGATGAGCCAGTTGTCGCTGCCTATAATCAGCTTGAAATCCTTGTCCGGATATGTTGCAGCCAATTTGCGCAGTGTGTTTATGGTGTATGAGGGACGAGGCATGGACAGCTCAATATCGCAAGGCTCGACACCGTCGATGTCGTGTGCGGCCTTTTCGAGCATCTCCATGCGCTGCGCATCAGGCAGTATCTCCGTACCCTGTTTTAGGGGATTGAGTGGCGACAGCACCAGCCACACCCGGTCCGCATATTTCCATTGAACCAGGTATGAAGCCAGTACAATATGCCCTATGTGTACGGGGTTGAAAGTTCCGCCGAGAATGCCGATGGTTTCTCTCATAAATGCGTGTTTTGGGGAACGGTATACGTTCCTGCTTTATATCTATAGGCTTTCTGCCGGGCTGAAGGACGGATTTCAGTCGGCCAGGAAAGAAATGATTGCTTGACGGGTCTCGGCTACGGCAGTTTCGAGGTTGTCGTTGGTGATGCGCAAGTCGCATTTGTCGGCAAACGAAATCTCGTATTCGGCTTTGGCTACACGCTGCCGAATGGCTTCCGGGTCATCAGTGCCGCGAGCTTCGAGGCGACGGCGCAGGGTGTCTATATCAGGCGGCAGGATGAATATGGTGAGGGCGCGTTCGCCGAAATGTCGCTTGACGTTGAGGGCTCCTTTGATGTCTATATCGAGTATAATATTGTCGCCGGCGTTTATGGCGTTTTCGACTTCCGAGGTCAAGGTGCCGTAGTATCGTCCGGGGTATACTTCCTCCCATTCGATAAAGCGGTTTTCGGCTATGGCGTTCTGAAACTCTTCGGTAGACAGAAAATGATAATGCACGCCGTTCACTTCTCCGGTACGCGGTGCGCGGTTGGTGGCGCTGACACTGAAGCGCATATCTATATCGCCCACATCGAGTATGGCGTTGATGATGGTTGACTTGCCGCAGCCGCTGGGGGCGCTGATGACAATGATTTTACCTTGTTTCATATTGGTAATAGATTATATTACATTACGTTGAGCACCTGTTCCTTGATTTGCTCGAGGAGATCTTTCATCATCACGACTATGCGCTGCATTTCGGCATGATTAGACTTGGATCCGAGAGTATTGATTTCGCGACCCATTTCCTGAGCGATAAACCCGAGCTTTTTGCCTTGTCCGGGTTCTTGTTCCATAGTTTCAAGGAAGTAAGCCAGATGCTGGGTGAGGCGTTGACGTTCCTCGTTGACATCGAGTTTTTCGATATAGAAAATCATTTCTTGCTCCAGGCGACCTTTGTCGTACTCGATGACGGGAATGTTTTGGAGCGCTTCGGCCAGACGTGTGCGTATGCGCTGTATGCGCTCGGCTTCGTATTGAGGAGTCTGAGCCAGAAGCTCGGAGATGCGTTGTATGCGTACGGCGAAGAATTCTTCCAGCTTTCGGCCTTCGGCGCGACGGTAGTCCATCAGCGCTTCGGCAGCCTGAGTGGTGACATCGCGCAATGCTTCGGCGATAGCCTCATTGTCTACGCTTTCCTCCTCGTTGGTCTGCATCACGTCCGGAAATCGTAGCAGCACGCTGTACCAATCCTGCGGCTCTGGTATGCCCAAGGCCACGGCGGCTTCGGATACTTGTGTGCGATAAGCGGCCAGATTGTCTACATTGAGGTGGCACGACACTGCCGCCGCCGTATTCTCGACGGTTATGGCGAAGTCCACCTTGCCGCGTTGAAGCCTGGTGGCCAGAATATTGCGCATATCTATCTCGTGAGCACGCAGTGATGACGGGATGCGAGTACTGAGGTCGAATTGCTTCGAATTGAGTGATTTAACTTCGGCGGTAATAGTCCGTCCGGGGATGACTACGGTGGCTTTGCCAAAGCCGGTCATGGATAATAGCATGTGTATTAGTTTTTTTATATGTTGTACGTACATGCGCGGCAGTGTGGTTGTCTGTATATCCCGAACTGCTGCGACATCGCAAATTTAGTTATATTTTCGCTAAACGGCAAAACAGCACTACTTGGCCGGTCATAAACGTAATGCGGAAACAGCGACTCGCTCCCGAAAGTTGAGGATTTGCAACTTTCGGGAGCGAGTCTGTATTGGACGACTTTTACTGTCGGTTGTTTGGCTTACCGTACGTCGGGTCGGATGTGTGCCTAACGGTTTAGAGTCGGCTCTCTCTTTCGGTGATTACGGCATCGGTCATAGTGTATCCGCCGAGGCTGCCCTCTTTGGCTTGTATACAAATGTAGATGAGGGGAGCGTGTTCATCGGTATTCTTGATATTGCGGTCGCAATCGGTGGCCACGCGCACGATACTGCCTTCCGCAACGTCAAACACATCATCGTTGACCTGGAACGCACCTTTGCCTGAGAGAATGATATAGTTTTCCTCATTGGCCTTATGGCTATGGAAGAACGGCACGGCTTGACCCGGAGCCAGCGACCCGAAGGAGATTTCGCACGAAGTTTCTTTAAGGACGTCTTTGACAAAAATTTTACCCTCGAAGAGAGTGAGGCTGCCGACTGTTCCGTGTGAATACTTTTTGCTCTAGTTGAGTATTTTTATTTCGCTCATAATTGTTTTTTGAAGGTTATATATTAACTTTGTATTTGTAATTCGCTATCGTTTTGATAGCGCAAAGTTATACACAAAAAACAATACAGTCAAGAGGTTACGCAAAAGGTATCCGATTACCTCGCGGTAACTAATGCTGAATATCAGAACAAAAAATGCAAGAACTCCGAGAAAAATTTTCTGACATCGAACGCTGTCCCGTGCGAAATCTGATCTCGCATTTCAGCACAAAATGGGGTCTGCTCGTACTGCTTATGCTTGGCGAATATCGCTGCTTGCGATTTAACGAAATCATTCACGCGCTTCCGGACATCTCGCCCAAGGTATTGAGTTCGACCCTTAAGACGCTTGAAAAAGACGGACTTGTAAATCGCAAGCTGTATCCATCGGTGCCGCCTAAAGTCGAGTACTCCATGACAGGCAAGGGCGACAGCCTGACCCCGATATTAAGTGACCTTGTCCGCTGGGCTACGGTCCACCTCGAAAGCCGCTGACTGCCGCATTGCGAAGGTCGCAGAGGAGTGAGTCTCTTCGGATGAAAGTCGCGTAAAAAGACCGTTTTGCCTAAATTCAGTATACAAATACGCGTTTTTGCAGAATTTTTAGTGTAAATGCGGCTGAATAAAAAATAATGTGTAATTTTACGGCCGAAAAAGGCTGCAAGGGCTTTTTTTGAATTTATATCATACTACTTACTTATTTATTTATTGTTTTTATGAAACACAGCTACCGCATTTTCGCGATGGCAGCCGTTGTATCCGCTGCTGTCGCCACTGCTTCGGCACAAGACCCGGTCTATATCACCGGCAACGTGCCCGGCCTGACGGCTACCTGGAGCCCCGAGGAACCGTCCACACTCACTTACGCCGACGGCGTCTACACCTATGACATGACCGGCGCCAAGCAAGGTCAAACTTTCAAATTGTCCACCGCCAAAGGCGATTGGACTACCTTCAATGCCGCTGCCTTCGGTATGGCCGATGACAATGGCAAATACACTCTGCCGCTGAACAATGCCGTGACTTGGACGGCCGGCAAATGCGGAAATATGGAGGTACCTGCTTCGGGCGACTTCAAACTGGTCGTAAATATGGAAGCCAAGACCCTCGAACTGCAAGGCGAGGGTACGTATACCGACATCTTTGACATCTATGTACTCGGTGAGGCCAACGGCTGGTCGGCAAATGACGCTTACAAATTCAACTTCGTTGAGAAGAACGCTTCCGGCGAAAACGTCTATGAGCTGACTTTGCCCAACGGACTGCTCGGCGAGTTCAAGATTGCAACATCCGATTGGAGCGCTGTCAATTACGGCGTATATGGCAAATCTATCGAAGCCGGTCAAACCCTCGAGCTGCGCTACAATGCCAATAACATCAGCTCGACCATCGCCGAGAGCATCAAGCTGACATTCTACCACAATCTTGACACCAATCAATCTTCATGGCTCAAGGTTGACCGCTACAGCGGTATCAATGATATTGATACGGACGCCGCTGTAGCTCCCGTCTTCTACAACCTTCAGGGTGTACGCGTGGATAGTCCCGCACACGGCGTGTACATCAAGGTGGCAGGCGATAAAGCCTCCAAAGTCTTCGTGAAGTAATCACTTACGAAAACATATATACGGCGAGGGCGTTCCCATGCGGGAGCGCCCTCGTTGTGCTTTAGGGTGTCAATGCCGCATAGAGCGACATAATGGAAGTCGGGATTAGCGTACCGAAACCTTGACGGTCTGTGTGCCGGCTTTGATGATGTACAGACCGGCGGCGGGCAGTGTCAAGGTGTCATTGCCGGAAGCTACGAGTGCTCCGGTGGTGCTGTATGCGGCTACGGTGCCGGCGGCGTTGACGGTACGTCCGTCCACGCTGATGGCAGCTTCGTCAGCGACATTGTCGCTGACGCTACCGTTATCGTAGTTGGTGGCGTGCAGTTGGACTGTCAGTGTCGAATAGTTGGCGTTCTGCGAATTGGTGACGTATTGGTATGTAACCATTTTTCCGCTGAAAGACAGGATGTTGCCGTCGAGCGTACCACCGGTAACGTTCTGTACGCGCGAGATGTCCAAGCCGTCTTCGGCCAGGGTCGACATATCGAATTTGTTGCCGGATGTCAGGGTCACCGTACGGTTGCCCTTGGAGTAGCGCAGACCCGAGTAGGTCAGATATACAGCCGAGAGGTCGATGGCTACCAGCGAGTCATTGCCGCAGGTAAGGCTCTTGAGTTCCGGGGTACCGGAAAGGTCGATGCGGCGCATGTGGCTGTTCTGGAAGTTGAGCGAGTTGAGCTTGGGTGTAGCCGACAGGTCGATGCTTTCGATGGGGCATCCGGCCAGTTGCAGGTCATACAGTTCGGGAAGGCTGCCCAATTTGAAGTCGGTCATCTGTTTGTTGAACGATACCAGAACCTTGTATAGCGCGACGTTCTTGGACAGATCCAGGGATACGAGGTTATTGAATGAGCAGGTGAGCAGACGCAGGACCGGATTGGCCGAGAAGTCCAGAGATGTCAAGCTGCTCTGCTGGCAATCCAGTTCGTCGAGCAGGGGGTTCTTGCTCAGGTCAAGGACACCGTCGGCATAGGTGTTGCGGCCGCAATACAGTGTCTTCAGCGCCGGGTTATTGGTGACGTCCAGTGCGGTGATTTTGTTGCTGCTGCAATTGAGGTAGCGCAGTTTGGGATTGTTGGTGACGTCTATGGCGGTCAGTCCGTCCGAGTAGCAGCACAAGCTGTCCAATTCGGCATTGGCGCTGACATCAAGAGAGGTGAGTGTGCTTGTGGAGTTGCACTCGAAGCGACGCAGGTTTTTGTTGCCGGCCAGACGTACTTCGGTGACTTTATTGCTGTTGCAGATGATTGTCTCAAGCGAGGGGCAGTTGGAGAAGTCGATGGTCACGAACTTGTTGCCGCTGACGTTAAGGTAGGTCAGCTTGGTATTTTTGCTCAAGTCTATGGCTGTAAGGTCGTTGCCCTGAACCGAAAGGGTGGTCAGATTGGTGAAGTATCCGATGCCGGTGAGATTGGCGATGTGAGGATACTTGTAGTTGAGCGAGAATTCGGTAACGCGTTCGGCTTCTTCTTGGCTCAACATTCCGTCGTTGTCGCGGTCATAGGTAGCCGTGAGCAGGACGTTGCGGAAAGATTTGTCCGGGAAGTTGGTTTCGTCGATGGCAACCGGGAACGTTGCCGTTTGAGCCTGTGCCATAGCACAGCAGCTTGTCAAACATGCAAGCAATACGTAAATTTGTTTCATAAAAAGGTGTTTGTAGTACAATTAAGGATTGTAGTATAATATTGATTTTGGGTTTGTGAATCGACCGGTTTGGGCCGTTTTATATTAGGATTTTGTTGTGTCTGGTTTAGCCGTATTGGGTTAAATCGTGTTGTTTTGATGGTACAAACGGAGTGCCAAAGGTCGTTATTATTTAGGAAATCTGCAATACCACAAGTAAAAATTCACAGAAAATACATAACACACGCCTCTAAGCCCGGTTTCTCACCGTGCCGTCGGGTTCGATGTAATTGCTTGCAATCTGTCACAATGACAACCTGTCACTGCCCACGCACGTCGGTAAAGAGACGTGCAGACGAGCATCTGTCAATAGTCGCTGAACAATTGCGGCTTGATGACTATGCCTATGCGCAGCTGGCTGTGGAATTTGTTATATTCGAGCAGGCCTTCGCCGTATCCGTTGTAGTATTGTAGGAAGAGAAATTGGTTGTCGCGCTTCCAGAGGCGATAGCTAAGTTCGATGGTGGTGTTGTAGCTTTGGCGCCACCCGCGGCGTTTGACCAGTGTGACCCCGGCATTGAAACGGCGATTGGAGCTGAAGAATTGCAATCCCACTTGATAAAGTCCGCAGTAATCAAGGATGTCGCGGTTGTTTTCGCCGTCAATGATTGGTATCCAAGCCTTGCCGTGTACCATCAGCATGGGGTCTATCATCACGTTGGCGCCCAACGAAACTTTGTTCCACGAGCGCGAGGCATCGCCGTCGCGACCGTTGCTTTCGTGCTCAAGCATCAACGTCACTTTGCCTATAAAGCGGTTCTTGACAAATAGCGGCTTGGTAAGTCCGATACCGGGATTGAAGTTGAGATCCGTCATCGGCAGCGACTTTTCCAGAACGTTCCAGAAAACCTTCTGAGTATAAAACAAGTACAGATAAGTGCCTAAGGGCAATGTCGAGCGCGTCAGACGTTGCGAAATCGAGATCTGAAACTTGACATTGGTATTCTCGTTGGTAGGTTTCGAGCCGATGGCCGGGCCGAAGACAAAGTAATTGTCCTTGTATAGTCCGAAATACGGGCGGTTGTCAAAGGCGCGTCGCATCGAATCGGCATCGATGCGCTGCTCAGTGGTGGATACTATCTGTGCACGCGCACCTTCCGGTATAACTACGCATAATATAGCCATTACCAGATACATAAGGCAGTGCAATGCGGCCGATGAATATGTGGAGCGGTTGTCTTGCATATTTGTCTGTGGTGATACAGACCCGGTCGGGCGGTATTCACACTGCAAAATTACGAATAAATCTGCGAGTGGCAGCAGTCGTGTCCGCACCTTTTATTGTCCAAAAGGCACAATTATTGGAGTATACGGCGTATGGGCGCGTGTCGGCGTGGCTTGAGCCG
>CAVEDT010000002.1:0-21717 GCA_963614475.1 Roseburia faecis | reverse complement strand
TTGGCGCAGCGGCTGAAGTCGCTTAGCTAATATCTAATTTTTTAACGAACTATTGATTATCTATAACTTGAAGTTATCGTGCGCGTATTCGCGTGCGAGGACAACGGCAAAATAAGCAGCTTCGTTTATGCTTATTTGAGAAGGTGAATGTATGTGTAAGTATGCGAGGGCGTTAGGGTGGCGTATTAAAGTAAAGCACTTCCGTCTGCATATCTTGCCGAAGTAAAGTGTACGATGACACCGGTAAACGTGGCATCTTGTCTGTTGCGTTGCTTCCCAAAGAACCACTCTTTGAAGTCGTCAATGTTTGTGCCATCGTTCTTGACGAGTTGCTCGATTTCACTTTGTGTCAGTTGTCGGTTTTCAACAACCACTCGAAGACCGTCAGTGTTAGCGAAATATCGCATCGATATGTGTTCAACGCCAATTTCTTCCTCTGTGTTGAATACTTCGTGCTGCTTCGATTGACGCGGTTTGTCTACCCATTGGCGCACAGACAGCACATATCTGCCGGTGCGCATTTTCTCGGCATTAACCGCCCACAGGTCGTAGTTCGTTCGTATTGTGTGAAGTTTATCGCCATTAACTATTTTTGCCGCGAAATGCGTCGGCTCACCTTGGCGCTTGTGTGTAGTCGGAAACGTTTTCGCAACTATGATATTGATTTTCTTCTTCATTGCTTTGCTTTATGTGATTTGTAAGTACACGAAACAAGCGGCATAGGTGCGTTATGCCGCCGTTTCGCGTGCCGGATTAGTCAAACATATTCGGTTGCTGTTGAATTGCGTCAGGTAGCGCGAGAATGGCTTCAACGCGCTTTATCTCTTCATCGACTTTGCGTTCAAGTATCTTGCTTGTCTGCAAGTCGCTTCGGCGTTTGTGCTTGAAGTATTCGCGTTGATGCGCTCGCATTCGTCTGACGAGTTCAAAGAATTGTCGTGCATCCATATCGTCGCATTCGATATTAGCGATTGTCGCCATTGCCTCCGAGTTTGCCACGCTGTTGGCGTGAGGCAAGTTTGTCGATGTTCATTTGTGCGACTTCTTCAAGCGTGAAGCCGATGTCGTGTGCCATTGTCGCGCAGTACCAAAGTACATCGCCTATTTCTTTTGCGATTTCGCGCTTGCACTCATCGGTGAACTGCTGATTGTTGTCGCGAATGACTTTCTTTACTTTGTCTGCGACTTCGCCGGCTTCACCACACATGCCGAGAGCCGGATAGATGATACGCTTGTCTTCCGGATAGACTGCTGTCACCAGTGCTGCTTTTTGATATTCGTTTACTTGCATCCTGTTTGCTTTTTTGTTTGTGAGTGTGACTGTTGTTGTTTGTGTGTCAGAATTTTAGTGTTTATTACTTGCTGTTTACTTGCAATTTACTTGCTTCATTCTTTGTCAAGTTTTGCATTGAATACGTCTATGATTGGTGTTTCGGCAACGCTGACAATCTCGAAGTCTGCCAATGTGTCTTTCATGCCGTCTTTGAAGTTCTCGACGGCGTTTGCGAAGTCGTTAGCCTGAACGAGTATCTGCGACACGCTGCGTTTTTCAGCTGCTGTCTTTTCATCAATCGTGATGAAAGCGACCTTAACGAGATACCATTTGTCGCCGCTGTTGTCGCGAAAGATTTCGCTGATTTTTGACTTCTTGACTGCCGATACCGTGAAATCGCCGCTGATGAACGGTGTCACTTCTTCGATGATGCGTGCCTCTGCCTCTGTGAACGAGAGTGCATCAATAAGATACGGTTCTGTTACTTTCTTTACGGCGCCGTTCTCCATTATCTTGTCGAAACGCACCGATGTTTTAATCCATTGTGTCATTGTTGTTATTGTTTTTGGGTTTGTCTTATGATTTCAAGTTTGATGGTATAGTCGTTTTCGCGGATATTGACCTCTGCGCCATAGCTTGTGAAGCCTGCGTTACTGAGCAGTTCAAACAGTTGGTTGATTTCTTCAACTGCGTCGTAGTTGTTGAAGTTGAACAGCGTGCGCGGCACGTTATACTTCGGTCGCTGTGCTGTTGTCTGTGGATTGGTGGAAGCCTTAACCATACGATGACCGCCTTTGCCGCGTGCATTGTATGACAGCGTTTCGCGAAGTTTTGCGGCGGCAGCAAATGTCGGTTGCCGTTCGCAAAGCACGCATGACTTTATGAGTGACGCCGGAAGCGACGATATGCGATGTTCGCGACTGATGTCTGATAAGTTGATTGAGGCAAAGTCACGATGTTCTGTGTGAACAAGTGACCACAGGTGAGTCAATGCGCCGTGAAGTGCATGAATAGACTCTTTACGTGTTCTGTGTAGTCGTGTCATAATTGTTGTTTTTTATGTTTTAGATGCACTTTCGCTTTCTGTGGCAGATTGTTTGGCATGATTATCACTTCAATACCGTCTGCGAGCCGAAAGCGGTTTCCTTTTGCTTTATACCTCGCGATGTATTCCACTTTGTCTATTGACAGGAGTTCCATTGTTGCACACATTTTGGCGATTAGTGTAGTTCTGAATTTCAGTGATTGGATGCTTATGATGTCGTCATCAAGCGCACACTTCTTTCCGGTTTTGCGGACGACGGCATCAGCGATAACACCGCTGCCTTCACAAATCGGGCAATCGAAATATTGTGTAAAACGCCGTCCTGATTTGGAAACATACTCCCATTCAACAGTCCCGTCACCATCGCACTCGTCGCAGTCAATACGCGGCGAAATGATTTTTTCCTCATCACCGGTCATTGAGTCGTTGACAGCTTTTTGAAGTTCTTTGAGCGTATAGACGGCATTGTTATTGGGCGTTGCAATCACTTTGGAGACATCAATGCCGTTGCTTTCATATTTGCCTGACAGCAATTCTTCCTTGACCATCAGAAGCGCATAGGTGTCAGATGCGCATACATAACCATTTGACAGAAAAGGTTTCATCAGTTTGGGGCGGAATTCGTCATTGCTTACGTATGGCGCAAGGAGTTCTTCTTCGGTGACTTTAAGTTTATTCATAGTCGTCTTCATTATTCGGTTCGCCGAAGATGATTTCACCATGGTCAACGCATTGGTTGCAGTAGACACGTTCTGTGTCGTCCATGTGTTCCCAGCCGCAATAGTTCAGTGCGTCAATTGCGTCATCAATGCTCTCCCACGCTGTTATGCCGTCAAGTTCAAGGCGTTCGCCGCAATGGTCGCATTTTACTTCGTAGTAAGTCGTTGGTTGTATCATGTCTGTATATCGTTTTGATGATTAGTCTTTCAGTGCGCGATTGATTGCATCGATTGCGTAAGCAAGGCGGGATAGTTCCGCTTCGCGTTTTTCACGCTTCGTTGGGCGTGTGTTCGGATTATCAACACACATTTGAAGGCGCTTGCCGCGCTTTGCAAGGTCTGCGAGTATCCATTCGGCAGTTTCGCGTGTCAGTTCGATGTTAACGAGTTGGAGGCGCACAGCGTCAGGGCGTATCGCTTCGGGCTGCGACTTCATGCGTTGTGCATATTCTGTCAGTCGTGTTATTGAAGTTTTCATTGTTAAGTTGAAATATGTCGTTTTTTGGCGCCTGCCGTGCGTTTTGCCGCGTTTTATCGCATCGAATGATACTTTGTTCGTCTTTGGTCGTTGAGATGCGGCAAATCGCGTTTTTCGCGTTTTATCTTCGGCTTGTGCCTGTCAGCTTGATTACGTTGTAGGTTTTGAAGCGGTCTATCAGTCGCCCGAAGTCATCAGTGAAGACTTCTTTGAGCTTCTTGATGTCGAGGTTGGTCGTCAGATGCGCGAACTTGCGTTGTTCGATTGCCGATTGTGTCCAAATCTCATTGCGTGCGTGCAAGAAGTCTTCAACGATTGTGCGTGTGTCAATGCCGTAGAACGGACGATTTTCAACGCCGATGTCATTCAGACATACATTAAACGGCTTGCCTTCAAAACCGCCGGCTTCTTCGTTGTAGGTGTAGCGGTCGATGTTGTTGTGTATTGTGAAGTAATTCGTCATCTGCGTCACGCTGATGTTATGGAAGAAGTTCGGGTTATGCGTTTCGCGCAGGTACTCGCTGAATATCTGCATCAGCATTGTCTTGCCAACACCTACGCCGCCCATGATGAGCAAATTCTTGTGAAGTTTGTAGTTCTTGTTTGGAAAAACCTGCTCTGCAAGTTTGCAGTTGTTGAAGTAATACAGCAAGAAACGAAGTACGTCACGGTTGTCATCGTCAATGATGAACGTGCGATGCTGTGGCGCAAGGCATACGCTATTGGCGATATACACGACCAACCGCGAATGTGCTGTGAATACTTCTTCGTTCGTAAGGTCGTCAAATTTGCTTTGCGTGCGGTGAAGACGTGCGGTGATTAAATTCGCGATGTTTTCCACCTTTGTCCATGCTTCACGAGCATCGCGCTTTTGTTTTTCGGTCTCTTGTTCAGTCATTTTTGCGTGGAATTATTTGTCGATGCTGCCAAAATCGTCATCTGCGTCATAGTTGACTTCTATTGGCTGTGCATCTGTGTTTGTTTTCGTTGCTTGTTTCTTTACGGGGGCGATTTCGGGCAGTTCGTCTTCCCAGCGTGCTTGATAAAGCCATGTAGATAGATTTGCGAAACTTGGCACGAACTGACCGTTTGCCTGTGCGGCTTCATTGTGCGCCAAAAGTCTTTGAAGTGCCGGCATAAGCAAAGGCACGATTGACGCCCAGTTTTTGTGTTTGCGCTTGAAAGCGTCAAGTTCGGTCACGTGACCGCGCTTGCGTCCGGGGTATGCTTTTCTGAAGTCTTCAAACATCTGTTCGATGCCTAAAAATTCTTCATCGCCACTTTTGGCTTGTTTTTTTATTATAATATCTTTCTTTATTTCTTTTATTTCTTCTATTGGGTGAGCGGTGAGGGGAACTTTGAGGGGAACTGAGGGGTGAACACCCTCGATGTCTTGCTGTGCGCAAGCGTCTGTATATTCGTTTGTTAAGGGGTGAGCTAAGGGGTGAGCGTTTTCGACATCGAGGGTCGCGTTTTTGGGGTGAGCGGTGGGGGGAACTAACCCCTGAACGTCGTCCGTTTCTGCTGCTTGATATTTATCGTAATTACAGATGGTTACGACACAATATTTGGGGTGAACACTGCGCATAATCATCTTGTCTTCTTCAAGCATTTTCAAAAACTTGCGAATGGTCTTGTCGCACACACCCCAACGCAGTCTCAGATATTCGTTCGATGCGATGACTTCGCCGCGTTTTATTTCGATAAGGCGACCTTGCACAAGTTCGCTGCGGTCTTCCCAACTTGCCATAAACAGCAAGTCAAGCCACCATTGCAAACGTGCCGCATCAGTCCATAGCCAATGCTTGCGCAAGTCACGACTTATTTTAATCCAGCCGTTCATTTGGTTCAATAGGGTTGAAGTGATACATTGACAGACACGCCGCGCTTTGCGATGATTACCGGCTTGCCGGTCTTCTGTGTGATGCGCTGTCTGAAAGCGTCTGCGTCACTGTTCTTGCTCGATAGATGTATCAGAACGATTTCGTTAACGCTGTCAAGGTCTGTTGTCTGCAAGATGCTTTCGGTTGTCTTGATTTCCATGTGCGAAGTCAGAAGACGTGAGCGCATTGATGCCGGGGTGATCCCATTCTCAATGTTGTAGTCAAGTATTTCGTCAGAATAGTTCGCTTCAAGCATGATGTGGTTGAGACCCTTGAAACGGTATTCAAACAACATCGTGTCTGTGACAAACAGCATTTTCCCCATCTCAGCGTGTTCGATAACGAAACCGACACACGGCACATCGTGAGCGACAGGCACGGCGAACACTTTGAACGAGCCTATGCGATAGCCGTGCATCGGTTCGATTGTCTTGCAGAATGTGCGCCGTATGGGTGTGTGCGCGTCAAACACGTCTTTCAACGCGCACACACGAATGCCGCTTTTGAGGTATTCACCGATGTACTTTGCGTGGTCTCCGTGCCGGTGTGTCACTATTGCGCCGGCAATGCGTCCAATCTTGAAATCGAGGGCTTTCTTGACTTCGATGAGCGGTACTCCGCACTCGATTACAAGCACGCTGTCAGACGCTTCAAGAACGTAGCCATTGCCTGATGATGATGAGCCGAGAACTGAAAGTTTCATCGTGAATTGTGCTGTCGATTAGTAACCCGGGGCGTCTTCTGCTGATGGTTGTGGTGCTGTTTCAGGCTCGGTTTGGGCGTGCGTCGAAACTTCGCCGGTGCTTTCGTTGACTACTTCTTCATAATCAACTGTGGTCACGTCAAGGTCGATAGGTTGTGCTTCCGCGACTTGTAGTGCTTCGTTTCGCGATTGCATCGCTTTTGTCTCGGCATTCACGTCATCTGAAAGCGCGTTCTGCATCTTGATAGACAGATAGCCGTACTTTGACAACACACGGCGGATTACCGTCTTCAATGCCATGTCGTTGAAGTTGCCTTCCCAGCCGACAGACTTCGATGTGATGCCATTGTTCGCTTTTTCGATGAGCTGCGCAACGGTCGTGTCGCGCTTGATGCCGGGGGCATATCGCTTTGCGTACTTCGCCATTTCTTCGACTGACATATACAGCGTTTTGCGGTAGCCGTTCAGCAGCTCGAAGTAACAGAAGAAACCAACGATTTTGTCAGACTTGCGTTTGCCGTCAAGTGCGACTTCGCCCGACAAACGATTTGTGGTGCGCAGTTCGCCGTCATACACAAAGTCTGCGTTGATGGTGCGATACTGACCTGTGCGCATGGCAAGCTGTATGAAGCCTTTGTAGCCCGGCACGAATGTCGGCGTCGGCACTTTTGTCCACGACTCGCGACCGGTCTGCGGGTCTTTAACTTTCACGCTGTTGTTGTACACAACGATGTAAGCAAAACCGAGTGCGCGATTGATTGGCAGGTCAAGGACGGCGGCTTTCAACGCTTCTGACACGATTGCAGACGGATTGCACGCTTGCAGTGATGTGTCGCCGTTGTAGAGGTCGATGATGCTTGCAACGAAAAGGTCTTTGTTTTCGGCAAGCGCGTTTTGGAATTGTTCTTATACGCTTGGCGCGTTCAGAATGGTTTTCAGTTTGGCAAGACCGCCGTTCGATTGCGGCGTCTGTGCGATTTGGTTGTTTTCAGCCATTTTGCGGTGAATTTAGATGTGAAACTTGTGTTGATTATGCTTCTACGCGCAGATGCTCGTCGCGTGAAACTATAAGGTTGATTATCTGCGACTGCATTGGAATGAGGTCGTTGATGCTTTCCGCGTTGTCGATGAATATCGGGGCGCACACGCTTTGTGAGCGACATATTGCGTTGATGATGTCAAGACCGGCGATGATTTGTCCGGCATGGTTAAGTGATGCGTATGGAACGCCGTTGATTGTCGCTTCGCAAGTCTCGCTTTCTGTTCCGTTGATAGCGACTGACAGCCAACGGAAACGCACGTGCTTAAACAATCCGTTGATGCGTGCTTCGATAGCCATATTGCGTGCCTTGCTGAACTCGGCGATGACAAACTCTTGTTTTTCGAGTTCTGACAATTCGACATTCAAGGTTTGCATCTGTGCTTCGAGGTCTGCAAGACGGCGGCGGTCTGCGTCAATGTCGGTGCGACGTGCGAGTTTCGCGATGAGTTGTTCAATCGCTTCGGTCAGCAGTTCGCGTGCGTCTTTCAGTTCTGAAACATCATCGCTATGCTTTTCTGTCTCCGCGTTCAGTTCTTCTTCTGTCTTGGCGATGTCGATGCTTATCTGCTTCAGCTGTTCATCTGCCGCGATTGCGGCTGACGCATCGGGCTGTGACAGCTCTGCGGTGTATTCGGGAAGAGTCTCTATGTCGGCGATTTGTTTGCGTGTGCTTTCGATATTCGTCTTTGCTGCTTCTATGTCTGACAAACAACTTGTCTTACGCTCGTTGTTGGCTATGCCGTTGCGTTTGTTGCGTTCAATAGCGTCAGCGACGCGTGCAAGACGTTCCGCACGCTCGGCTTCAAAGTTCTTATGCAACAATGCTTCTTTTTCTTCAATGTCATCTACGTCAAGCGGTCTGTGACAAGTAGGACAGACAAATGCTGTTTCGTCAATCACAAGCTGTTCTGCGGCGATTGTGGCGCGTTCGTCGTTTAACCGCTTCCACTCGTCTATGAGAACACTGCGCTTGGTTTCGCATTGCCGGACTTCTGTCTGATGCCCCGCGATTGCTTGCTGTTGATATTCGATTTGCTGTTGCAGTTGTCGCACCTTCATCATAAGTTCTTGGCGTTTGCCGCTCGCTTGGTAGTAGTCGGCAGTGACTTTTCCTTTGATTTCGCTGATGCGCATCTGTTGGCTTGCTTTCAAGTCAGACAGATGGCGAATGATTTGCGCACGCAAGTAGTCGGCGGCGCGTTGCTGTTCTGCGACATCTTCAATCTGAACATCAAGCGTGGCGCGCGCTTCGCGTTTCTGTTTCAACTCTGCTTCAAGTATCGCCCAATCGTCAGCTTCGGCTTCTGCTTTCGCGATGTCGCGCTGCTTCTCGTCGATGCGTCCGGGCAGGTCTGTGATTTCAGCGTTGATGTGTGACTTCTTTGACGCGATTTCACGTTTGTAGTCAGCAAGCGATTTGCCGGTGATTGTATCGAGCAGCTGCTCAAAATCGCTGTTGCCTGCTGCGACTTCGGCATCTGTGATGCTCCCAGCCATTTGATGCAGCATTGCTTTCTGTGCTTCGGCTTTTTGTGAAGTGAAGTATGTCGGTGACGTGATGAATTTGAAGACGTCTTCACGACAGATGTCGGCAATGCGTTCTTCGTATTCTTTCTTTGAAACCGGCACATCGTTGATGAAACGTTCTTCTTTGTTGCCGTCAAACTCTTTGTCAACTTTGCCGGCACGCTTTACCCACTTTTCAGTGAAACGGCGCATAAGTCTGATTTCGGCGTCATTGTACAGAATGACAGCACTGACTTCGTGTGGTAACTGCGGAATGATGTTGCCGTCTTTATCAAGCGTCTTTAAGTCGAACTGCTTGCGGTCGTTGCTGTCTTTGCCGAACAACAGCCAAGTGAAAGCATCGAAGATGGTCGTTTTGCCGGAGCCGTTGCGCCCATAGATGTTTGTCTGCACTTCGTTGAAGTCGATTGTCAGGTCTCGCACTCCTTTGAAGTTGACGAGCTTCAGCGTTTTGATGATTATTCTGTTCATTGCGGTGAATTGTTATGTGGTGTTACTTTATTCTGCTTGTGGCGAGGCGTGTAGCCGCTTCTGATGCTATCTCGCTTTTCGATGGTCGGCGGCATTGTGTCTGCCATGCTTCTATTTCTTCGCGCTTGAAGAATAGCTGACCATTCTGCACGTATGATGGAAAGGTTTGCTCACGCGCCATGTGACGTATGCGGCTTTCGCTTTTCTTCAACGCGATGGCGAGGTCTTCAACGTCCCATATCTTCTTTGCGAAGACAGCCTTGATGCGTTCGGCACGTTCGAGCGCACTTGCAACCGTGTTTTCGATTGTCGTTTTCAATTCTTCGTTCATATTTCTTTGTTTTTACGCGCTTCGCGATACTCTTTGAGAGATGAGCAAAGCATCAGTTTATAACCCACGTAAGCTATGCAGCCAAACAGAAAAACGAATGCTGCGCCTGACTGCGTAACAGCGCATCTTATGGCATATCCAATGCCGAAGACAATCATCAGGACTGATACGACTATCTGCGCGATTAGAAATGCTTTCATCGTCTTCTTGATGAGGTTGTCAATTGTCTTTCCTTTCATTTTCGTCAGATTTAGCGTTGTCGAAGTGACCGGGTGAAAACAGTTCGTCTTCACTCATGTGGTAGTGTTCGCATAGCAGCGACATTGATACTGCGTTGGGCTTCTGTTTGCCGCTGAGCCAAGCCCTTGCCGTCGCAAGTGCAGCGCGTCCGGCAGCCGCCATTTCGGCTATTTGGGCTTGTGCCGGCGTCAGCGCATCGAGTGCATCGGAATAGCGCACGTCAAGCGGTTTCTTTTTAGTCTTTGTCATATTGCGTCTGTTTTCAAAATTTCTTCTCGGTTGTCAGGAACGAAAGCCGCACGCGCATAGCGTTGTTGCCTTCGACTTCGATGCCGCTTTCTTCTCCGGCATTATCACGTTTGAACATCTCGCTGAAATAGCGAGCGATGTCTTCTGTCACTTCGAGGGTGACTTCTTTACGGCTTTTGTTTGCGCCGTAGACAGCTTCAATTTTCAGTTTCATATCACTTTGCGTAATTTTTAGTTGCGTGTCAAGCACTTATTTTGTAAATTTGCGCACTTACTTTTCTGTGCGCGTCACTCACTTTCGTGATTGACGATGCAAAGATACAGAATATATCTGTATTCATTGATTAAAAATAAAGAAAGTGCCTGTATTTAATAATATTTAACAATATGACCGCAGCAGAGAAAATAGAAAAGATGCTTATTTATTTGAGTATCAACGCAAAAGTCTTTTCTGAGAAATTGGGATATGAACGACCGCAAATTATCTATGATATTCAGAAGGGCAAAACAAAAAGAATTTCTGCTGAACTTGCAGATAAGATAGTATCGGTATTTACAGAAATTAATAAGTCATGGCTTTTAGCTGATGAGGGTGAAATGCTGAAAGACGCATCGAACAATGCAGTTGTGGGAGAAGTGTCAGGCATCAATAATATGGTTGGAACAACTATCAACCAACGCATCAGTGAGAATAAAGGACAAAATGCAGGACGTGACATACACAACTACGGCGCACGCCAGTTCTTTGATGCACTCGAAGCTCAGCGTCTTCTTGCCGAACGACAACTTGAAGTGTACTCGGCATCACTTGAACAGAAAGATGAACAAATTCGTGCAGCTCAATCCCAATTAGATATTCTCATCAGACAAAATCAAGAACAATTCAATCGCTTTATGTCGATGCTTGAGGCGATGCACAAGACTAAAACAGACTGATTATGAGGAAACTTCTTTGTATTATTCTCCTGATGCTTGGTGTCGTTTATGCCAATGCGATAGAGCCTCTTGTGACCGATTTGAATAGATTAGGTAAAGGAGAGATGCTTGATATACGCTATACGTGGATATTCGATATAGACAATAATCGCATCATTAAACAGACTATACTTCCTGATATACAGGATGAACTAACCTTTGACCGGTGTTACCAAATGGTTTCGGATGAAAAGTACACAATTTATGTGTTTTGGTGTGACTATGAGCAGGTGCCTGTTAATCTTTTTGTGGCTATCCCAACTAATACGGAGGATAATATTATAATTACACAACAAATGCTCATTGACAATAAGGCAGATCCCGAACTACTGGATATGTATCTTACAGAACCAACAATACTTAATAAACGCGACAATATGAGCAAAGCTGCATATAGAGCGTTTGTAGAACAATTTGCCAAAGACATTGGTGAAGCAGTGCAATCAAAACAATCTGTTAAATCTAAATCAAAAAGATAACTTATGAATATCATTAATCATCAAAGCAATGGCGCAAAAGGTCTGCGCATTGCAGCAACAGTGTGTATCGTATTAGGGGGGCTTGCCTTTGTCTTCTGTTTTATCGGTGGCTGCGTAGCCGAAGATGTCAATTTCTTTGCTCCGTTCGGCATAGGCGTAGCCGCGCTTGTGGTGATGTATCTTTTTGCGTGCGTCATGCGTGCGCTCGCCTCGATGGCAGAGTTCGCACAGTTGTACTTTGAACTCAACGCGCCAAGAGAAGACAACGAATGAGCAAGGTTCGCGACATCAGTCATGACACGCTTGACTTGGTGCTTAAAGTGAAATGGTACGAAATGATAGCATCAGGCGTAAAGCGTGAAGAATATCGCGAAATCAAGCCGTATTGGGTGAGACGTCTGTTAGCCTTGCCCGAAGGTATGGGTCACGTTGATGCTACCCCGGAAAGTGTCAAAGATGCTGTCTGTCACGGCGCATCGATACGCCGCTTTGACTTCGTGCGCTTTCATCGTGCATACACGTCAACAACTATGACATTTGCAGTCAGCGGCATTGATGTGGGCGTTGGCAATACGCTTTGGGGCGCGGCTGATGGGGTAGAGTACTTCGTTATACGCCTTGGCGAACGTATATCCTAAAATATAAACGACATACAACACAACGATATGAAAAAGATTATCTCGCTGTTATTAGTAGTATTAACCTTTGCGGCTTGTTCAAAAGACGATGAGCCAAATGAAAATTCAACAACGAAACAAGTCAACGAAATAGCACAGGTTCTGAACGGAACGTTTGTCGGCTCGAAGACGTCTTTGAACGTCCTTGAAACGTATGAAATTACATTTACGCCATACTCCACGCCAAAGTCAGAAGAATGGTACAATAGCACGACTTCCATCACAAAGAACGTGCTTATGTTTGGCGAGTGTGACGTAAAACAATACTTCAACGACCATCTGCTTGAAACATCGAAACATTGGAAGTATAACATTGAAGTAGCATACACCGGCGCACAGCCAAGACTTAACTTTTATCCCACAGTCTATGGCGTGACAGAGACGCACGACATAACAATCACCGGTGCTAATTCATTCGTATTTGACGACATCACATTCAAAAAGCAATGAGCAAGACGCGCAACTACAACCAGGACACGCTTGATGTGATGCAACGCTTCTATGACGCACTTGAAGCGTGCAAGCAGTGCAAGGTCATCAAGAGTGTCGCCGAATATTGCGAAAAGAACAATATCGAAAGTGCCGCGCTTTACCGCCAACGCAAGCATCGCGAAAAAGGCTTGTTTGAAATAGGGTGGGCGGTACCACTCATTCGCGATTGCGGCATCTCGGCACGCTGGCTGATGACCGGCGTCGGCTCAATGTTCGCACAATAAATCAGATGTTAGGTCGAACATTTGTATGCAGTATTTTTTTAGAGCCATATACATTAAGTAGATGTCTACTATTGTGAGAATGGCATTCTGGAAGTATATAAGGGTTTCCCTAATACTTTAGAAGTAAGTAGTAGCAAAAATTGTAATGGCTGCGTTTTAAGAAATTCACTCACCAACCAAATTTCCTTTTCAGAAAGCACTTTTTCAAATAAATATGGGTGGTATCTTGTAATAGAACCAAAGAAAAACATCAAGTAATATATAACAGTTGCTGATGATAATGTTAGTTGTTGAACATTAAGAGCTGTTGCATTTAGCGGTAAAAACTTATATATGTTACTTGCGTCTTTTATGAGATGATTAGAATTAATATACAATCGATATTCATCTCCTGTACTATAAGTCCATAATCCTTTCGATAATAGTTGTTTTGAAAATAGATAAAATACGAGCCTACTCAAATTAGAAGTAGTCATATTATAATCTTCTTTCAAGTGCCATTTTTGGTTGATTTCTTCGATGTTATATCCAGCAGTGGTAAGTAAAGTACGTTCATTGGGCGTACTGTTTATCACACCCTTGCACACTAAATGTCTTCCTTCTTTTCCCATGATGGGTGCTTCAAGACGAACAAAAGACTCTTTCGTTTTGAATGTTTCACTTACTGTTCGATGAATACCTACGCATGATTGCAATAATGAGATTATATCTATTTTCCATGGCCCATTGTCATGACGAATAGGATTAGGATATTTAAACTCTATATTGTCTCCAAATAATCGTGCAAGTTCATAAGCTACGGATATTTTTTGAGAAATGCCTTTTGTGTCTTTACGGCTCTTTATAGTAACAAAGCAATTCTGTAATTGTGCATTGCTGCATATGTGACATGGGTCTATACCATGATTAAACTCCATGTTTGATGCAAGTAAAGCTGGGTCTGCCAATACAATTGCAGCTTTGGTGATGTTGAGAAAAGAATAGTAATACAATAAAGGCTTTGATTTAATTGGAGCCAATGATGCAGCTTCATAAAAATATTGAGCCTGTTCAAGAACAGAGAAAAGAAAATGATAATCTGTTGTTCCAGGAAAACGCTTTTTCGCTGATTTAATGATATAATGCCAAAGCGCCCATATGTCACTAACATGAATTTTTTTCTGCTTTCAGCAAATAATCCGTTGACGACCTTTTTACAAAAAGGGGAAATCCATACTGAGCTTTAATTTGTTTCATTGTGTCGTAATGATTAATTTACTAATGGTATGCAAAATACAAATTATAACGTGTATTTAGAATATTATGAAGTTAGAGGTTGTGCTTTTATGTTTAAGATTTGATAGATAGCGATTAGACTCCCATATCATATTTGTTTTAAGTCGTAACAAACATCTTGATATGCAGGGTAATAAACATTATAAATATTATAAATATTATTTTGTTGTGGTCGGATGGAATTTGCAGGGCATTTGACTGTAAACTCATTTTTCGTCAAAGATGTTTGGGATGCGCGATACGGCTGCTTGCTTGTTTTTGTCGAGTACTTTCGCGTATATCTGCGTTGTCGTCAGTTCGCGATGACCTAACAGCTTGCTGACTGTATAGATGTCTGTGCCAAGGTCGAGCATCAGAACTGCGAACGTGTGACGACCACAGTGAAACGTGATGTTTTTGTCAATGCCGGCACGCAAGCACCATTCTTTGATTGCGTGGTTTGTGTCGCCGGGATAACGTATGTCGCCAAAGACGCATTCAGACGCATTGCCGCGTGGCGTCTCTGCTATCAGTGCGGCAGCTTGTGGCGAAATGTCGAGATACTCTTGTCCTCCGGTTTTCTTCTGCTTGAAAACAAGGCGCGTAAAAGCGCCTTGCGTCTGTACTTCGCCCCACGTCAGTTTTATGATGTCGCTTCTTCGTAACCCGGTAAGGCATGAAAACATAAATGCACGTTTGATTTCGGGAAAGTCGCAGTCGGTGATAGCGAGTTTTCGTAACTCTTCAAGCGTCAAGTATTGTCGCGTACCTTCTTCGCCTTTGATGCCGGTGATGCCACGCATAGGGTTGTGTGCGATGATGCGGTCTTCGTATGCTTGATTTAAGCACGCTCGAAGTTTGTTGAAGTATGATTGTTGTGAGTTTTGCGACAATGGACGCTTGTTTTTGTGCTTGCGCTTGTCGGTCGCAAACGCTTCTGCTTCGTTTTGAAGATAGTTCTTGAAGCCTTCGACCCATGCCGGTGTGATGTCGGCAAATGAGATGTCGTGACGCTTTTCGTATAATTTCAAATGTTTCAAACACGACAGCCAGTTGCCCCAATTGCCTTTGCTTTCCTTGCCAAGTCGTTTCTCGGTCAGTGCGCGATAATAGTCGAAGAAGCGCGTTTGTTCAATGTAGTTGTCTTTGAAACCAAATTCTCCATTCTGAATTTCGACCATACGTTGCGCTTTGATAGACTGCGCAAGTTGAAGCGTGCTGCGGTTCTTGTCTCGGTCATCTTTCGTGCGTTCAGGGACAAGGTATAGTTTCAGATATTCATTCTTGCGCTTGTTGTTTCGACAGATGTCAAGATACAGGGCAATAAGACCATTTTTTCGCGGTCGTTGTCTGAGATAGACAAAATCTTTTGTGACTTTTTTCATGTGGTGCGGTGCAATGTTATTTGTTGCGCGTTGTTGCGTATTGATTAACGCGCAACAGAAACGCACTGCAAATATAGCATTAATTTAGTATACAACCGCACGCATATCGAAAAAATGTTGTTTGGCTCATTTCTGCATCTTGTTGATTAGCTTGCTTTTTGTGCGCATTTGGGTGTTATTATTGTGCGTCTTGATGTTGGACGGATTTTCGCGGTTATTTTCCGATGCAGAAGCGGGAGAAGATGGTGTTGAGGACTTCTTGGGAGGATATGCGGCCGGTGACGGCGGCGAGGGCCTCGATGCAGTCGCGCAGGGCGAAGGCGGCGATGTCGAGGGTGGCGTCTGAGGTGAGCACTTCGGCTACGCGTCGGGCGGCGGCGAGCGCTTCGGCGAGTGCCTGCCGCTGTCGGATATTGGAAATCATAATGTCCGGGGCGCTGTCGGCGATTTTTTGGGCATAGAATTCCAATTCTTCGTAGATGGGGCTGATGCCGTCTTCGGTGACGGTATTGACGGCCACGATGTCGATGTCGTCGGGCAGCGGGTCAAGCAACGCTTCGACGCAGTCTTTGGCATCGCAGATGTCATCTTTGCTGACTATCAGGACGGTATATGCCGAGGGATTGGCCTCGCGACGTAGTCGGGTGAGGCTGACGGCGTGATGACGTGCGGCGTCATCACTGTCGGCGGGGCATAGCACGAGGGCTATATCGGCTTTGAGTAGGGCGTCGGTGGCGCGGTCGATGCCTATGGCTTCGATGGCGTCGGCTTGTGCTCGGTCGCGTATACCGGCTGTGTCTTGCAGTCGGAAGGTGTAGGCGCCTACGGTGATGGTGTCTTCGATGATGTCACGTGTGGTGCCGTGGATGTCGCTGACAATGGCTCGCTCGTCGCCGACAAGGGCGTTGAGCAGTGACGACTTGCCGGCGTTGGTGGCTCCGGCGATGGCTACGGTGAAGCCTTCGCGTATGGCGTTGCCGGCCGTGTAGCTGTCGTATAGCTGCTGTATGTGCTTGATTATTTGCGTTATGGTGTTGCTAAGGCGCTTGCGCGAGGCAAATTCGACGTCTTCTTCCGAGAAGTCCAGCTCGAGTTCGAGCAGGGCGTCCAGGTCTACGAGTTGGACGCGCAATTGGTCGAGTCGTTGCGATATTCCGCCGCGCATCTGCTTGACGGCGAGGTCGTGTGCGGCTTTGGAACGCGAGGATATGAGGTCGGCGACGGCTTCGGCTTGTGCCAGGTCGAGGTTGCCGGCGGCGAAGGCTCGGCGCGTGAATTCGCCCGGTTCGGCGAGTCGTGCTCCGGCGTTGATAAGGGTCTCGATAAGACGCCTTTGGACGTACGTTGATCCGTGAACCGATATTTCGACGGTGTCTTCGCCCGTGTACGAGCGCGGCGCGCGCATGACTGTGGCCAGGGCTTGGTCCAACACCGACCCGTCGGAGTCGATGATGTCGCCCAGGTGTGCCGTGTGTGTGGCGGCTTGTGCAAGGGGGCGTCCGCGCCGGATGCTGTCAATGATGGCTATAGCTTGTGGTCCGCTGACGCGGGCCACGGCTATACCACCCACTCCCGGGGCGGTGGATATGGCGCATATTGTATCTGTATTCATTGATTTGTAGGCGTATTCGGGATGTGTTCGGCGGTGCTCAGCGGCGGCGTTGCCATTGGTTGAAGTTGTTTTGAGTTTCCACTTGCGCTTCGATGTCGTCAGGCAGCGCGGCAAAGAAGTCCATGCCGGTGATGCGTTCGACATCGTCTATGGAGGTGGCGGCGGTCTGCATCCCGCCCGGTTGTACGAGGTTGGACATGATAAAGGCGATGCCTCGCGGCGGATTGGCGTATGGGGCGAGTATTACCTTGAAGAATCGCTTGGGTACGGTGACTTTGGTCGCGCCTATGGTTTCGGTAATTCGATCCGTGAGTATGGGCCCGCAGATGACGATGAGTGCGCTGTCGCGTGCAGCCCATCGACGTGTGGCTTCTTCGAGTTTGCGCCACGGCCCGGTGTTAAGATGCTGAGATTGAGGACAAATATTGGTGAGATAGAAGCACGCGTCCATGGATTGACGCGACCATTTCATATCGGCGGCCGGGGCCATGTGTCCGCGGTCGTAACCGCTATGGCGGTAGTCATCGGGTGTGGGACATCCGATGACGGACTCGTCGGTGCGGAAGTTGTTGGAGCGTTTGTATGGGCCGTCCACGTGGCTGCGCGTCAACTCCCAAGCCACGTAATTGGGTATGTGCTTATCGGAATTGAAGTTGACGGTAAATCCGGGGTATTTGACGGTAGTTCCGGTTTGGGTCGACGGCATTGCGACGTCCAGCAGAGCGTTGCTGTCTACGGTCGTGATGGTCTCGGCCTTGGCGGCGTTGTCCGTCCGGCAAGACTGCCACCAGGCAAGGGTGGCGCCCACAAATACAAGAGCGTATAGCAGCCATTGCGCTCCCGGAATTCGGCGACCGGATTTTCTGCGGATATTTCTACGTCGTGTCATATCTGAATTGTCTGATAATAGGGGTATTCGATGTCCCAAAGGTATAGGGCGTGTGCCGGCATCGAAGTGCCTGCGGCTCCGCGGTCCATCGCGGCGATGACTTCGGTCACGTGTTCGGGGGCATATTTATGCCGTCCGACGTCCGTGAGGGTGCCGGTGACGGCACGTACCATATTGCGCAAAAAGCGGTCGGCGCGTATTTCCAGGAACCACGAAGTCGGACCTTGCTGCACCATGCGGCATACGGTGACATCGCAGATATTTGTCTTGGTGTCCGTGTGTAGCTTAGAGAATGATGTGAAGTCCTTGCGTCCGACCACCAATGCGGCTGCTCGGTTCATGGCTTCGAAGTCCAAGTCGGCGGGCGCGCGCCACGACAGGTTGCGTATAAACGGGTTCTCGGCCGTGTGCATCATGTATCGGTAGGTGCGCGCGGTGGCATCGAAGCGTGCGTGCGCGTCGGCATGTACCGCGGTGATGGCGTGTACGGCTATGGCCGGGCGGCATATCCCGCTCAGGGCTCCGTGCAGGCGGCGCATGGCTGTCGCATCTTGTGCAAAGTCGTCGGGAATGTCCGCGTGCGCCACCATGGTCCGCGCGTGTACGCCCGTATCGGTGCGCCCGGCACCGGTCACCTTGATATGGGAGTGCAGCACCATCTCAAAGGCTTGCTCGAGCGTTTCTTGGACGCTGGGGCGATCGGGTTGGATTTGCCATCCGTTGAATGGCGTTCCGTCGTATGACAATTGCAGGAATACTCGCACGTGGTGTATGCTCTTGGCGTTTTGGATGTTGGATTCAGTCTCGGTTTTGTCGCTGTCGACGCGGCCTTGTCGTTGGAGGGGTTAAACGGTCGTAAATCAGTCTTTTTCGAGGTAGGTATATCCGTACAATCCCGAGCGGTAGGTGGAGATGAAGTTGCGGCCTTCCTCGGCGGTGATGACGCCGCTTTTGACGGATGCCGACACCCAGGACTCGACGTTGCGCACCAGCTTTTTAGCCGAGAATTGCACGTAATCGAGGACTTCGGCTACGGTTTCGCCGTCGATGATGCGGTCGATGTCGTAGTGGTCGGGGTAGACGTTGATGTGTACGGCGTTGGTGTCGCCGAACAGGTTGTGCATATCACCCAGGATTTCTTGATAGGCGCCCACGAGGAATACGCCGAGGTAGTATTTTTCGCCTTGCTTGATGGCGTGAACCGGCAGGGCACACGACGGGTCGTGCAAGGTGATGAAATTGGCAATCTTGCCATCGCTGTCGCAGGTGATGTCCTGTATGGTGCAGGTCTTGGTCGGCTTTTGGTCAAGGTGCTGGATAGGCATAATGGGGAATACCTGATCGATGGCCCATGAGTCGGGTAGCGACTGGAATAGCGAGAAATTGCAGAAGTACTTGTCGGGCAGCATCTTGGCAATGCCTCGCAGTTCCTCCGGCGGGTGCTTCATGCTTGCAGCCATCTCGCCGACTTCGCGCGCGATGCTCCAGAATAGTTTTTCAACCTGAGCGCGTGTCTTCAGGTCGAGCACACCCAGCGAGAAGCGGTCGAGAGCCTCTTCGCGTATTTGCAGCGCGTCGTGCCAGGATTCGTATAGTGACGGGCCGTTGAGCTTGTCCCAGATGTCGTACAACTCTTTGGCCAACTCGTGCGCGTCTTCGGGCAAGGTCTCGTCGTCGTTCCATACAGGGAGGTTGGTGGTCTCGAGCACTTCGAATATCAATATCGAGTGATGCGCCGTGAGCGAGCGTCCGCTCTCGGTGATGATATTGGGCTGCTTGAGGTTGTTTTTTTCGCACACATCCACCAAGGCGCTCACCGAGTCGTTGGCGTACTCTTGTATGGAATAGTTCATCGAGCTTTCGCTGGATGCCGAGCGAGTGCCGTCGTAATCGACGCCCAGTCCGCCGCCTATATCCACGAAATCGATGTCAAACCCGGCTTGCGACAGTTGGACGTAGAACTGCGTGGCTTCGCGCAAGGCGTTTTTGATGCGCCGTATCTTTGTGATTTGGCTGCCTATATGAAAGTGTATCAGCTTGAGGCAGTCCTTCATGTTGCGTTCTTCGAGTATGCCCAAGGCTTCGAGCAATTCGGACGAATTGAGGCCGAATTTGCTTTGGTCGCCGCCGCTCTCGGCCCATTTACCCGAACCGGCGCTGGAGAGCTTGATGCGTATGCCGATGTTGGGGCGTACGCCGAGGCGCTCTGATATTTCGGCGATAAGTCGCAATTCGTTCAGCTTCTCCACCACCAAGTATATGCGGCGTCCCATCTTTTGGGCCAACAGCGCCAACTCGATGTAGCTTTCGTCCTTGTATCCATTGCAGATTACCAGTGCGTTGGCGTTGGTATTGGTGGCCAGTACAGCGTGCAGCTCGGGCTTGGAACCGGCTTCGAGGCCGATGTTGAATTTGGTGCCATAGCACACAATTTCTTCCACGACTTGGCGCATTTGATTTACCTTGATGGGGTAGATCATATAGTTTTGCGCCGTGTACCCATAGCGGGAGGCTGCTTCGCGGAAGCAGTTCGAGATTTTTTCGATGCGGTTGTCCAGAATGTCCGGAAAGCGCAACAGTATGGGCGAGGTCAGGTCGCGTTCCTGTAAGCGGTCCATCAACTCTTTAAGATCGACCGGAAAATCTCCCGGGCGCGGAGTTACGGTGACATTGCCTTTTTCGTTGATGTCGAAATAGTTGCGGCCCCAGCCGCGTATGTTGTACATTTCGGCGCTGTCATCGACGCGCCATTTGCGCATTGGCATATTTGTAGTCTCGTGTTAGGTGGGTGGTGTGTAATGAAGATAACGCGAAAGCCCAAGACGTGACCCGTCGACACTGTCGTGCCGCAGAACGCCTCGCGCTTATCAGTGCAAAGTTAACCAAAAAAAACGAGATGCAAGCCGCTTCGGGCCGCTGCATGTCATATAAATATGCAAAAGAGCATAGTATCAATATGACAGGTCTCAATTCGTGCTGTTATGTCATGATGAAACTGGCTGTATTTAAGAGAAAGTAAAATTTAGTCGGGAGAAAAAATTTTTTTGAAAAAATATTTGGTCGGTTCGCCGAAAGGTTGTACCTTTGCATCCGCAAAGAGGGCAAAGCGATGCCCGTCCGAAGTATGACTCCGTAGCTCAGTTGGTAGAGCAGCTGACTCTTAATCAGCGGGTCGAGGGTTCGAGCCCCTCCGGGGTCACTTAATTGAAAGGGATTACAACACAGCGCTCAGGCGTTGGATGTAATCCCTTCTTTTTTTGTATCCCTATACCGAAATTCGGTAGTCTGAGCTCGTCCGGATATGAATGACGGTAGGAGAAGTCATAATAGTGAGCCCTTGTAGGGCGGTGTCGTAATGCTGAATTATTGTAGGGACGCAATATATTGCGTCCGCAGTGACTGTCGGTAAAATCATAAAATTATCATCATACTGCGCGGGCGCTATGTATAGCGCCCCTACTGTTTATTCCATTCTGTAACTTCTCTTTGACTCTTGACAATCGTTCGTTGCCTTATGCCGGAGTATGCTGTCTGTGCCGTGATGGTACGCTCCGGCTGATTTCGGTTTGCAATAATATACTCACTCTATGTTATAAATTGTAGATGCCTTTCTTGCAGAGGTATAGCTTTGGTCGTTTGTTATGCCACGCTTTAGCCGTTGCTTTCTCACTGCCGCCGTGCCCACTTCCTAAATCACGTACACAATGGGGTCTTAATCCTTGTTTTAGTGGAGGATGGTCTCGGAGGGTGCCTTCCCGATGAAATTTCG
>CAVEDT010000001.1:5961-26230 GCA_963614475.1 Roseburia faecis | reverse complement strand
GCCGTATGTAGACCTCAACCATTTGTATCCCAGCGAAATAAAAGCCAACAGCGCCAAGCTCAACTATCCCCTCGGCGAGGTGGGCCCCAACCCGGCGTTTGACAACGGTGTCAGCAAGGTGGGCTATCCCGTAGCCGGACAGGGCGGCGGCGCCAAGTATGTCTTCGAGCCTGCCGACGAGTACAAAGGAGACTTTGCCCGTACGTACTTCTACATGGCCACCATATATCAGGATATGACGTGGAAGTATACCTACATGGTATCATCCAATACCTATCCGACACTCAATACGTGGTCTATCAATATGTTGCTGCGCTGGCACCGTCAGGACCCCGTGTCCGAAAAAGAGACGCGACGCAACGATGCCGTCTACAGCGTGCAGAACAATCGTAACCCCTTCATTGACCACCCCGAATTGGCCGAATATATCTGGGGCAATAAAAAGGGTCTGCCTTACAACCCGGGTTCGGCCGAGCCCGCCGGTGACCCCGTGCTCACCACCCCGGTACAGGATATGACCCTCGACTTCGGTCGCGTGGCCATAGGCAAGAGTGCGACTGCGCGACTGCTCTTCAAGGGCGAAAACCTGACTTCGGCCGTCAAGGTGCAGAAGTATACCGGCAACGCCGATATGTTCACTCTGGCTGCCGCTCAAATCCCGGCAGCGCTCATCGATACCGAAGAAGGCTATTGGCTCAACATCACCTACACGCCCACTGCTGTAGGCGAGCATACAACGCGATTGCTTATCAGCGGTGGCGGCATCAGTGGCTCGCGCGGCGTAGCCCTTACGGCCGAATGTTGCCCCGTGCCCACGCTGAGTCAGATACACGCCACCGATGCTACCGATATCACCAATGACCAATATGTCGCCAATTGGGACGCTCCGGCCGGCGAAGATGTAGACTACTATATCGTGACACGTACGATGTACAAAAACGGAACGGCCAAGACCGAAGAGCTTGTAGCTGAGGACAATTCGCTGGTTATTACCGGTTTCTCGGAGAGTGAAAGCGAGACTTACAGCGTACGTTCGTCTTACTTGGGCTACGAAAGTGCGCCGTCCAATGTCATCGTTGTCAAGCATGACGGCATCTCGGACGCCACCGTGGATGCACCCTTGGCCGTGGCCGAGACCCCGGGCGGAATACGCCTGATATGCGACCGTGACATCATCGGACTGCGTATATACAGCGTCTCCGGACAATTGGCCGAGGCAAGCGAACGCGCCGTCAACAACACCGAAATCATGCTCCCCTCGGGCGTGTACTTCGTGACTGCCGGCACCGGCGGACGCCCCATCAAGGTGGTAGTGCGTTGACGGGCATCGAATGACGCCGGGCCGCGTTCTGACGTGGCATTTGGAATGTCGAATTAGAAAACAAGAACCTAAACATCCATTGATATGGGACGTAGAAAACTGAAAAATCCCGACGAGCTGGTCACGCCCGGACCTTCGGCCACTATGGCCGAACGTCTGCGCTACCTCGTAGACCTTAAGCGCAAGACGCAGGTCGAATTCGGTAAGCTGATCAATGTCGATCCCAGCAATATGTCCAAAATCCTGTCGGGCAATTACCCGATTACGGACGCTATGGTCAATCGCGTGGTGGTCAATTTGGGCGTTTCCAAAGACTGGCTCACCAAGGGTACGGACGTGCCTTTCCCCAAAGAAGTCACCGCCGGAGCACCGCTGCTGCCCGAGGTGAACAAGGGACCTGTGGCCGTGCACGACCAAAACGCCGTCGGCGCACCGGTGTACGATATTGATGCCACCGCCGGATGCGTGCCACTGCCACGAATGTTCACCGACGAACATATCATCGGACGTTTGGACCTTCCCGGGCTTGACCGTACGCAACCTATTGTGCGCGTCAGCGGCGACAGTATGGAGCCTAAGATACGCGACGGCGGATACATTGCAATACGTCAGCTTTCGCGCGACGGATTTATATACTGGGGCAAGGTCTATCTGGTTGTCACCGAGGACTATCGTATGGTCAAGATTGTGCGCAAGCATACCAATCCCGAGATGGTCATCCTGCACAGCATCAATCCCGATTACGATGATATGGAAATCGAGCGCAATCAGATACAGGCGCTGTTCCTGGTCAACGGAGTGTTCAATTACGAAATTCTATGACACGGAGTCGGTGTCGTCTCTGCGACGACACCGATATCCTGTCGTCAGATAAAATATACTTAGTGTAATATGAAAAAATTGGTCGTATCCACGGGCGCCGGGATGAGTGCCGAAAGCGGTATTGCCACCTTCCGTGACGCCGGAGGCCTGTGGGAAAATTATCCCGTGATGGACGTAGCCAGTGCCAACGGCTTTGCCCGTAATCCGGCGCTGATACACAAGTTCTACAACGAGCGCCGCCGTGAATTGTTTGCAGCCGAGCCTAATGCCGGGCATCGCGGACTTGTGGACTTGGAAAAGGATTTCGATGTGCGCATCATCACCCAGAACGTAGACAACCTGCACGAGCGTGCCGGGTCGTCCAACGTCCTGCACCTGCACGGACAACTGGACTATGTCCGTGCCCTCGACAACGAAAAACTGCGTTGGCGACTGACGCCCGAAGACCCGGACACCACCGTGGATACCGTCATCGACGGCCACCATGTGCGCCCGGATATTGTCTTTTTTCAAGAGACCGTGCCCAATTTCGATCCCGCCACCCGTATTGTGGCCGAGGCGGACATCTTTGTCATCATCGGCACCTCACTGGTGGTATACCCCGCTGCTGCGCTCATCAACTATGTACGCAGCGGCGTCCCCGTGTTCTATATAGACCCCCGACCTTCGGCAGTACCCGAGGGCGTGCATATTATCCGTACCGGAGCCGGCGAAGGTGTGGCCCGGTTGGCCGAAATCTTACGTAAATCGTATCTCTAACTTGTAATATATCATAGGCTACAGCTCTTTTCTCACTTTTTACATACCGTTTTGGAAGACGTACATTTATCCCTGTCATTAGCACAATACATCGCCCTGGGTATCGCCTTGGTGGCGTTGCTTATCTCCGGATTTGTCTCCGGAAGCGAAATCGCATTTTTCTCGCTCAATGCCAAGCAACGCGAGAAGCTTGAAGAACATGCCTGGGGCCGTCAGGCGCTACAATTGCTGGCCAAGCCCGAACGGCTGCTGGCTACGATACTCATCGCCAATAACTTGGTGAATGTCACCATCGTCATACTGGTCAACTACTCGCTTGGTCCGGTGTTTGAGCACATGGACGAGGTCCTGAGTTTCATTATACAGACCGTTATTATCACCTTCCTGATATTGCTCTTCGGTGAGATCGCGCCCAAGCTGATAGGTAATTCGCAGCCGCTGCGCTGGGTGCGCTTTGCCGTGCCGGGACTCCGGTTGATGACCGTATTGCTGGCCGCTCCGGCCAAGCTGCTGATGAAGTCGTCGCACATCGTGCATCGCGTCGTCACCAAGCAGGCCCAGAATGTCACCACCGACGACTTGGCCAGTGCGCTTGAGGTGACAGACGTCAAGGCTGATAAGGACAAGGAAATGCTTGAAGGCATCCTCCGGTTCGGCGAGACCACGGCGGCCGAGATTATGACTCCGCGTATCGACATCACCGACATTGATGTTTCCGAAGACTACTGCAAGGTGCTTAAAACGGTCATATCCAGTGGATATTCGCGCCTGCCGGTCACCGACGGCAGCCAAGACAATATACGCGGCATCCTCTATGCCCGCGACCTGCTGCCTTATGTCACCGTTGACGACCCGGCCTTTGACTGGCAACGGCTGTTGCGCCAGCCTTATTTTGTGCCCGAATCGCGACCCATCGACGACCTCCTGGAGGACTTCCGCCGTCGCCACTTGCACTTGGCCATAGTCGTGGACGAATTCGGCGGTACGCAGGGTCTGGTAACCATGGAAGACGTTCTTGAGGAAATCGTGGGCGACATCGATGACGAGTACGACGATGCGGCGCCCACCTATCGACGCGTGCGCGAAGACACCTTCGACTTCGAGGGACGCACGCTGCTCACCGATTTCTTCCGCGTGACCGATATCGACGAATCCGAATTCTCGGCTGTCACCGAGGACGCCGAGACCTTGGGCGGGATGCTCCTGACCATCAAGGGCGACTTCCCCAAAGAACGCGAAAGCATTGTCTACGGCGGCGTCCGCTTTACCGTACTCACTATCGAAGGCCATCGTATCGGCGACATTCGTGTCACGGTGCTGCCCACGCCGCAAGCCGAAGCCTCCGGCGCAGACAAAAAAGACTGACCGATGTACCGACCGATGCGTCGACTGATGCACTTGGCGGCAATCGTTGCCGTGGCCGCGGCGCTTGCCGCTTGTTCGCACGGCGATACAGCTGTGCCACGTCCGCACGCCTATCCGCGTATAGCGCTGAACGACACCGTGTATCGTGCCGTCGAAGTGTCGTCGGTGCGCTTCGATGTCAACGTCGATGCCGAAGTGTCCGTCCGCGACGGCGCGTGCGACATACACTATTCGCGATACGATGCCACGATATATGTAGGAGTGGCAGCCGTCAAGCCCGAAAACGGCACCATCGCCCAACACTGGGCCAATCGCTTACAACGCATGGCCCTCAACCTCGACGGCGTTCCGGCACACTATGGCGACATCGAAACGCCGCACGGATGTGTGGCGCGGCTCGTCATTGCCGACGGCCTTACGGCTACACCCGTGCAGGGCCTATATGCCGACACTGTGAGCGGCATTGTGGTCAGTGCCGCCGCCTTTATGCACGACGGAACGCTGACGCAACGCGGTCCCGCCGCCGTCGACAGCCTCCGCCCCGTCACCGAGGCCCTTACCGCCGATATGTCGCGCCTTCTGCGCACCATCCGCCGCGTCCGCTGACGCCTTACGTGCTACCTAACAGCATATGCAGGTGATAATGTATGTTAAAATGGTGTATATGACGGCGGTTTTTCACTAATTTTGTATGTTTAACGCGTAGGCAACGCGCACGACACCTCAGCAAAGGCATCCACGACAATGCCGATGCGACTGCGAGGCGCGAGGCCGCACATACCGAATATACACTTCAGTAACACTATATGAAGCGCTACAATTTAGTCAACAACACCTTGGGATGGCTGTGTTTTGCCATCGCCGCCGTTACCTATCTGCTTACGATAGAGCCTACGGCAAGTTTCTGGGACTGCCCGGAATTCATTTCGCAGGGTTTTAAGCTCGAAGTGGGACACCCGCCGGGCAACCCTATATTTATGCTCACTGCACGATTTTTCGTGACCCTATTCGGCGGGGGTGCGCAGACTGCGGCCATGGCCGTCAACTCGATGTCGGCACTGCTGAGCGCAGCCACCATTCTGCTGCTGTTCTGGACGGTGACGCATCTCGTGCGCCGCTTGGTGATACGTGACGATGCGCAGGAAGTCTCGCTGTCCAAGCTGATAATCATTATGGCTGCCGGCGTATGCGGCGCATTGGCCTATACCTGGAGCGACACTTTCTGGTTCAGCGCCGTCGAAGGCGAGGTTTACGCTTTCTCGTCGTTCTGTACCGCCTTGGTGTTCTGGCTTATTCTCAAATGGGAAAACCGTGCAGACCAACCGCATAGCGACCGCTACCTTATCCTGATAGCCTACATCATCGGTGTCAGCATCGCCGTGCACCTGCTCAACCTGCTGTGTATTCCCGCCATTGTGCTGGTGTTCTACTATCGTAAGTTTAAGAATACCAACGTCAAAGGTTCGCTGCTGGCTTTGGCCGTCAGCGTGGTCATCGTGGCCTTTATCCTCTATGGTCTTGTGCCGGGCTTCATGAAGGTTGCTCAGGAATTCGAGCTGTTCTTTGTCAATGTCGTCGGCCTGCCCTTCAACGGCGGCGTGCTGATATATGCTATATTGCTGGTGGCTGTATTTATATGGACCATCCGCGAATTGTATCTCCAACGCTCGGCCGCACGTATCAAGGTGGGCGTCTTTGCCTCGGTACTGCTCTCCGGAATGCTCTTTATCGGTCACGGGCTGACCCTCGGCCTGCTGCTGACCGTGGCTTTTGCCGTATACATCTGGGGCTTCTGCAAGACCGTCCCCGTGCGTGTGTTCAATGTCATTATACCCGGCATCTTCGTGATATTTGTCGGCTACTCGTCGTATGCGCTGCTGCTGATACGCTCCAGCGCCGACACGCCCATGAACCAAAACTCGCCGGACAACGTCTTTGCCCTGGCTTCCTACCTCAACCGCGAGCAGTATGGCGATACGCCCCTGTTCTACGGACAGACGTGGGCCGAGGAAATTGCTTGGCAAGAGCAGGAAGTGCCGGACGGCCAGGGTGGCACTGCTACCGTTAAGTTTGCGCCGGTAGGCGATGACGGACTGCCGCAGACCAATATCATCCGCGGCCTGCGCTACGACAACGGTACTCCCGTGGACAACGGCGATATGGCCTATGCCAAGGAAGTCAAGACCTCGCCCGATGCGCCTGACCGCTATGTCAAGGCTCGTCACGACTACAAGTACGAGTACGCTCCCGGCCTGATGATGCTGTTGCCGCGTATGTACTCCAATAATCCGGTACACGTCAAGAGCTATAAGTCGTGGAGCCTCTACGAAAATCCCGACTTGTCCGCCATTCCTATGGCCGTGCGCAAGAAGTGGCTCGAACAAGGATATGCCGAAGAAACCGAATTGCTCCCGTATATCAACAACCAGGTGGAAGTGGATATGGGTACCAAGACTTCGCGCGACGGACGTACCGTACCGTACACAACCTCGGCATGGAAGCCCTCCTTCAGCGACAACCTCCGCTATTTTGTCAACTACCAGCTCAATCACATGTACTGGCGATACTTCATGTGGAACTTCGCCGGTCGCCAGAATGATATGGCCGGCAACGGCGAGCCCAATCTCGGCAACTGGATTAGCGGTATACCCTTCATAGACAATGCACGTCTGGGAGACCAATCGCTGCTGCCCGACGAGTACGGCAAGAACAACCCCGGACATAACGTCTTCTACATGCTGCCGCTGCTGCTCGGCATCCTCGGATTGCTGTGGCAGGCCCTGCGCAACCATCGCACCGCTCCCGGCCGTGGCATCGAGCAATTCTGGGTGATATTCTTCTTGTTCTTTATGACCGGTATCGCCATCGTGCTCTACCTCAATCAGGTTCCCGGTCAGCCGCGCGAACGCGACTATGCCTTTGCCGGATCGTTCTACGCCTTTGCTATTTGGATCGGTATGGGCGTACCCGCCATCGTCCACGGTATCAATGTGCTGCTTAAACATGCCTTTGCCAAGAAAGGCACAGCCGCAGCCGAAGATGACGACACCCTGGAGGTTACGGCCGCCGCACCTTATCGCAAGGTGGGCATCGCACTGGCCGCACTCATAGGCATCGCCGTGCCGCTGCAAATGGTATCTCAGACCTGGGACGACCACGACCGCAGCGGCCGCTACACCACGCGTGACTTCGGCGCCAATTACCTGAACTCGGTAGACCCCGATGCAATCATATTCTGCAACGGCGACAACGACACCTTCCCGCTGTGGTACACTCAGGAAGTCGAAGGCGTCCGTACAGACGTCAAAGTCGTCAACCTCAGCTACCTGTCCACAGATTGGTATGCCAACCAGATTTCGTCGGCGTCCTACGAGGCCAAGGGTGTGCCCATGACCGCTCGTCCCGCCGATTATGCCTACGACCGCTTGCAATATGTCACCTATAATGCCGAAACCGTGGCCGGGTACTTCCGTCAGGCACAGAGCATTATCGATGACCCGTCGATGGCTATGGATATTAGGACCGCCGATCCGATGGCATACAGGTCGCTTAACTCGCTGTCCGAATACATAAACAAGGTCGGCGGCCTAGACAATGCCATTGCCTCCATCGGCAAGCAGACACATGCCACCGATGCCTTGCGTCAGCTCTACGACAATACCCAACCCGGCGCCGTAGGCATCTCGGCCTTCTACGGCGATCCTACCAATCCGAACGAAGTCCTGCCGCACAGCTACACGCTTAGCAGCGTATATGTACCGCTCGACGATGCCAAGATCGTTAAGCGCTATGGCCGTCACGCCCAATTCAATGATAGTATCCACGGCGGCGCTTATATGCCTATGGGACCCGAATTGTTGACCCGTCAAGGCGCTCTGATAGATATTCTTACCTACGATATCATCGCCAATAGCGCCACCGACAACTTCCGTCGTCCTGTATACTTTGCATCGACCGTGGCCAACAATTTGTATATGGGATTTACGCCCTATCTGCAGAGCACCGGTATGGCACTGGAAGTTACGCCCTTCCGCAATCAGCCGTCCGTAGTGGCACAGAAGGGCTACGCCAATATCGTGGGCAAATTCCGTTGGGGCGGCATCGATACGGCACGTCCCGGACAGTTGTATCTGGACGAAACCGTACGCCGTATGGTGTCCTCGACACGTCTGGCTATACTCGAAGTGGTCAATGATCTGACCAACTTGGGCGATGTCCCCGCCGACAAAACGGCTCGAGAAGTGTCCAAGAAAGCCGGCCTACCCATACCCAAGACCTGCTACGATATGGCTCGCAACCTCCTTGACCTGATGGTGAAGAAGCTCCCCGGCAATGTTGCGCCCTACGAAAGTTCGCTTGACGTGCGCGTGGCTGCCGCCTACTGCGTCCTCGGATTGTCGGCTCGCAATACCGGCGATTTGGCCAAGGGCCGCGCCATAGCACTGGCCGGAGCCAAGCGCTACGGTCAGCTCATCAACTACGGAGCCGGACTTGACCGCGCCACCTTCGACATGCTGGGTCGCATCGATGTAGCCAATATACGCTACAATCTGACGCAAGTGGCTGCCGTTGTGGCCACTGCCGACCTCGGCACAAAGATTCTCACCAAGGGAACCCCCATCGCAGACAACGAAAACAAGGGAGAGGCCGTTACCGTCGATCAGCAGCGCCTGTTGCTGCTCAATTCGTTCGACATCGAGCGCACCCTCCAGCCCTTCGAGATGCTGTTTGTGCACAACTACAGCGACAAGGAATTGGCCGAGGTGCTTGCCGGTGCCGATTCGGCCGCAGCCGACAGCTACGGACTCAAGGAACTCAGCGTGCTGCTGAGCCTGTCGCGTCACTATGGTTTGAATGCCGTCAAGGCCGTCACCGAGCCTGTGGCCAAGGCCGCCGGCGTCAACGTTCGGACCTGGCGCGAAATGACCCTTCGTTGACCTGAACCGTGTTTATCGAACAACCTCCACTGCTATATCGCCTCCTGTTTCCGGAGGCGATATGGCGTATTAACCGCGCCGGCGCCGCCACCGTCTATATCACTTTTGACGACGGACCCATCCCGGAGGTGACGCCGCAAGTGCTTGACATCCTCGATGGCGAGGGTGTCAAAGCCACTTTTTTTATGGTGGGCGACAATGTGCGCCGCCATCCCGAGCTGCTTGAAGAAGTGCGCCGTCGCGGACATGCCGTGGGCAATCACACCATGCACCACCTGCAAGGGCGTGCCACTACGTGCCGCAATTACCTGCGCGACATTGCCGAGGCTGACGCCTTGATAGGTTCGCCGCTTTTCAGGCCGCCGCACGGCATTATGCGGTGGTCTCAGGCCAAGGCCCTCAAGCATCGCTACAATATCATCATGTACGACGTGGTCACGCGCGACTACAGTCGGCGTATGACGCCGCGCCGTGTACTCGAAAACGTGCGCCGCTATGCCCGCAGCGGCTCCATTATCGTCTTCCATGACTCGCTCAAGGCACGCGACAATATGTTGTGGGCATTGCCGCGTGCAATACGCTGGCTGCGCCGTCAAGGCTATTCGTTCGGCACACTCGTTGAGTGATACCGCTGTCTTGTTGAGTGATACCGCTGTCTGCCAAATCTGTGCACCCTATGGCCGAACCTGCTTATGATACCGATGCCGTTGCCGCCCGGCAAGCGCTTGCCGACATACGCCGCGAGGTTTTTGCCGCCGGAGCGTATGCCTGCGGCGTGGTGCGAGCCGTGCCCGTGGCGGCCGAAGTGGTGGCGCGCTACGAAGGATGGCTGGCCGACGGCAACGCCGGCAATATGGACTACCTCGGGCGCTACGGCGAGGTGAGACGCGACCCACGTCTGCTTCTTGACGGTGAGGGCGCTCATACATTGATAGTTACGCTCTTTGCATATCAGGATGATGTGCCCTTGGCCGAGGGAGTGCCGTATATAGCGCATTACGCATTGGGACAAGACTACCATGACGTCCTGCGTCGTCGCCTCAAGGCTGTTGTCGGCCAATTGCGTCCCCGTTTCGGCGGCAAGTGGCGTGTCTGCGTCGACAGCGCCCCGTTGATGGAGCGCTATTGGGCGGTACGCGCCGGTCTCGGCGTAATCGGCGACAACGGATGCCTTATTGTCCCCGGAGTGGGTGCTAACTTTTTTATAGCCACCATAGTGACCACGGCACAGCTGCCCACGGATGACCCGGTGGAGGATACACCGCATTGCCTCGGCTGTGGCCGTTGTGTCCGGGTATGTCCCACGGGAGCACTACGCAATGACGGCAGTGTCGATGCGCGTCGCTGCATATCCTATCTCACCATCGAGAGCCACGATGATATTCCGGCGGACATTCCGACGGGTAGCACCTTATATGGGTGCGATGTATGCCGCCGAGCCTGCCCGCTGGCGCATAGCAAAGCCGGTGTCGGTCAAGCCGGTGATGCAAACTATGGGAGTGATGGGAATGATGGGAACTATGAGAATGATGAGAGCAATGAAAGCAGGGGAAAAGATGAAAGATCGTTAGGAAATCCGGAAAGCACAGATCCTTCCGCTTCCGGCAAATTTGCCGAGGCGGTGACCGTCCTGCCGGAATTCACGCCCAATCCTCAGCTTCTGTCTATGACCGTCGCCGACTGGCGGGCGCTGGACGATGAGGGCTATGCCGCGCTCACGGCGCACAGCGCCATGCGTCGCGCATCCCTTGACAAATTACACTCCACACTCCGCCGTTTCCCCCAAGGGTAGGACATTTGGTATCGTCAGACAACGGTTTTGTACAATCGGGCGAACGCGAAGCGTGTTTTTTCGCCTAATAATCGTACCTTTGCGTATCTAAAAAAGCAGAAAGGCTAAAAAAGAAAGAATGAGACGTCTGGTCTTCACCACATCCACGGAAGTACTCCGTGTGCCTGCCGATGCGGTCGTATTTGTCTCCGCCGACGGCAATTATTCCGCCCTCACTACGGCGGACGGCGAAGATTTTGTACTGACTATGCAGCTCGGCCAAATTGAAAGGCGTCTGGCCGAGACGCTCAATGATAATGATAATCGCTTTATACGCATCGGTAAAAGCCTGATTGTCAATCGCGATTACATCACTTTTATAAATCCGACCCGACAGAAACTGCTTCTGTCGGACTGCCGCACATTTCGTCGTGAAGTGTCGGCCTCCAAGGACGCCCTAAGGGCGCTCAAGGACTACGTGGAAAAGGAGGTGCAAAAATGAAAGATAAACATAAGGAAATCAGTGATGATGAGATACGCATCATAGCTCCGGAACTCAACAAGTCTGCCGGGAAGCGGCGAGGGCAATCTAAGCGCGTGTGGATAGCCGCTGTCGCCGTGATTGTTGTGGCGACCTTGGTTGCCGTGGCTGCTATTGTCATCCCCACACCCTCGGAAGAAGATGACTCCTGCATAGAAGAATCTGTGCAGTACGTACAGCCGGTGCCACCGGTGCGCACACAGACCGCCGTGGATGACAGCATCTCGGCCAAAGCCTATACGCAGGTGTGTGACACCGTGGTGGGCGGCATCGAACTTCAGATTATGACGCCGGTAAATGCGACACCATCGTTGGAGATTGGATATGAAACACTGTCGGATACCACCATAGTGCTGGCTGCTCAGGCGGCGGATATTAGGCAGGACAATGGCCGGATAGTTTGTGCTTGCGTTGTCAAAGGCGAATTGCTGAGCAAGGGCGTGGCCAAGGCCGGGTTCTGTTCCATCATTGACGGCGAAATTACCATAGGCATAGCTGATGCGACCCCGATGTTCGAGCAGGCTCTGGTGAGTGACGGCGACTTCTTCCGCCAATATCCTCTGGTGGTGAGCGGACAAATCGTAGAAAACAAGCCCAAGAATAAATCCATACGCAAGGCTCTGGCCGAAATTGACGGGAAGGCATGTGTAGTGATGAGTACTGAGCGACTGAGCTTCCACGACTTTTCGCAGGCGTTGGTGGATATAGGTGTGCGCAACGCCATATACCTCGTCGGCGGCGACTCGCTGTTCTCGTTTAAGGACGAAGACGGCAATAGAGAGCTGCGCGGACGCGGCTACCGACAGTTTGCCAAAAGTGTGAATTTCATTGTCTGGCGATAAGCATACAGGCACTTCGTACAGCGACAAAGATATTTTGTACAACGCCCGGCGCGATGCTTTGCCGGGCGTTTTTTTTTATCCGAAATTTGCATCATCAAAATAATACATAAGGACCTATATGAAGTCTCAATTTCTATCAATCGCAATTGCACTGCTGACACTTGCCGCAACTTCATGCGGCAAGCCGGAGCAGGTGTCCAAGCCTGCACACGCCGAGAAAAACGCGGTGTATTACTGGAAAACCACTTTCAATACGGATAGCGGGGACTGCGACTTGCTGCTCCGACACAAAATCGGACGCGTCTATATGCGTATGTTCGACGTCGTACCCGATATATGCCCGTATGATAATAAAATTGAAAATCGCGTAGTGCCCAATGCTTCGATACATATCTCCGACCCACGTAATCGATTGGCCGAGGATTTGGCCGATATTGAGTTTGTGCCGGTGGTATACGTCACGCTCGAGGCGCTCAAGGCCATGAAGGGCCATGAAGGCACGCTGGCCTCGAACATCGTGACGCGTGTCCGCAATATGTGCGAGTACAACGGGTTACGCAATGTCTGCGAACTCCAGTTGGACTGCGATTGGACACCCTCGACCGAGAATTCGTTTTTCAGTTTGTGCGATTCGACACGTCTCATCCTTCGTAAGGAAAATTCCGGAGAGAAATCCGGATGGAGCCTGAGTTCAACCATTCGCCTGCATCAGTTGGCGCGCAAGGTGCCGCCCGTAGATCGAGGCGTTCTGATGGTGTATAATACCGGAGACTTTGCCAATCCCGATGCAGCCAATTCGATCATCAATGCCTATGATGTGCGTCCGTATCTCAAGCGACTGTCGTCCTATGACTTGCACCTTGATGTGGCTTATCCCACTTATTCGTGGCAACTATTGTTCTGCGACCGTCATTTTGCCGGTCTGATGGATAATGTCGATTTGACGGACACCACAGCCTTTGCGCGTCGCGAAGTAGGCAACGTCTATATTGCTCTTCGCGATGTCCCGTATCACAATATGGTCATACATGCCGGCGATATGGTGCGAGCCGAGACATCCTCCTTCTGCAACATTATACGCGTCAAGGATATGATCGAGCAATGTTTGTCCGAGCGTCCGCACTCAAATATCCTGTATCACCTCGACTTCGAAAATCTCTCAAAATATACGTCAAATGAAATTAACAAAATACTCTCGACCGGTCGTTAGCGCGTTGGCGCTGCTGTGCGCCACGGCATCCGCTTGGGCCTGCGGACCTTTTTATCCGACAATACCCACGCCCGATTTCTTTGCTACTTCGAAAAGCAAAAGCATGTCCGACTACGAGCACGCCGAAAACCTGCGGCAATGGCAGATGCTCACATCCGAGCGCATACCGCTGTCCGACATCAATGACGTGGTGTATCGTGCATCAAGCGCGGATTTTAACAAATGGGAAACAAGCGTAAACAATGACGAAACCAACGCCTTCTATGTATATCTGCGTAATACCCGGGACTGCGAAATCACTGATTTTTTGGAAATTGCCAAGCAGATTGATGCCGAATGGGGCAAGACTCGGTCGCCGTGGTATTATCCGCGCGAAAAGAATTATGAGAACGATGGCGGCGATTTTGCCGAACTCATCGAGCGCTGCAAGGCATATTCCGGTACCAGACTCAAGGACCGCTATGCCTTTCAGGTGATGAAGGCACTATTTGCTTCGCGTAGTTACGACATGTGTATCAAGTATTACGAAAAGGCATTTAAGGACATCCCGACAGACAATCTGTTCTCGCGAATGTCGCGCCGTTTTGTCGCCGGGTGTTGGAGTCGCCTGGGCGATGTCGGGCGTGCCGACTCGATTTTTGCCGAATTGGGTGATATTTGGTCGATAGCGGCTGCTGACCCCGTCGAGTATATGATTGAGCGTAATCCCGGCGCTCCGCAGATTATGGATTATATACGCCGAAATGCCTTTGATTCGCAATTCCTGAAACGTATGGTTCCGATTGCACATCGGGCGCTGAAAGATGCGAGGGTTAAGGCTAAGGGCGACTGGAACTACCTGCTGGCCTACGAAGCCGCTGAAAATGATAGCAATACGATGCTTGCTCGCACGTATATGCGACGTGCCATGTGCTCGCGTTTTTCGTCGGACGAATTGCGCGAATTGGCGCGTGCCTACAAGATGAAACTCGATGGCCGTGTCGGCGACCGAAGCTCGCTTCTTGCCGACCTTAAATGGATGGAAACCAAGGCCGATCCCGTCAATGTCGATGCTTACGAGTGGGTGCGGCGTGTACGCAATGTCATATATTCCGACTGGGTGCCGCAGTTGTGGCGACATCGCGATTATGCCACCGCCATATTGCTGAGCGGATATGCCGACAATCTCGAGCCGCAGTCGCGCGGTATGTACAATTATGTTTCTGTGTACTATGACTATAAGCGTCAAGGGCTCGCCGGCAGGACGGCTTCCATAACCGAGATACGAGGCAGCGAGATATTTTACAATCCGCGAGACTATGGGTGCCTATCCTTCCAACTTATGGGCAGTCTCACCTGCAAGCAGCTTATTGCCGTCTATGGTAAGATGCGGTCCCATACGCCGTTGTATACGTTCCTGCATCGTAAGGCACGTACCGACCACGACTATGTCTACGAACTCATCGGCACTCTGGCCCTGCGCGAAGCGAATTATGGACAAGCCATCGAATACCTCTCCAAGGTCAGCAAACGGTACTTGCGTACGACCAACATCTACAAACAAGGATGGCTGGGACACGACCCGCTACAAGCCTATGGCTCGTCGTGGGCGTCCGTTCTGCCGGCCAAGACCACGGCATCGCTCGATGCTGCGGATCAGTCCGAGGAGACGGCCAAACTGCGCTTCGCACGGCGGATGCAGGCCTTGCATCGGCAGATGCGCCACGGCCGTACAGCCGATGACCGCGGACTGGCGCGACTGGCGTATGCTGTCGGACGATACAATTCGCTCGAAGAATATTGGTTCATGACTCAATATTGGCGCGGCGACGGAGTTCTGTTGTTCAGTCCGGCGTCCGAATTCTACTACGGCGATTATGAGACCAAGAACGGCAAGCCCTACGGATTTCTCTATAACTACGGTGAGGAAGACAGCGAGGCCGCCGAGACAGTGTATAAGCGCGAAGTGGCGGCGGCCATGGCTATGATGACCACCGATGAGGCCCGCGCTCGCGCCGAGTATCTTATGGGCAATCTGCGGACCATCATACTCCGTTACGACGACACCGCTGTGGCCGGGCAGGTGCGTGCGCACTGCGACCGCTGGCGGCAATGGATCTGACATTGTCAACGATGTCGGCATCTGCGGGGTAATGGGAATAATGGGAGCAATGGGAATAATGGGAGCAATGGGAATGATGGGAATAATGGGAATAATGGGAATAATGGGAACAATGGCAGAACTGCTATAACGCCCATGCTTCTCATTGTTCCCATAGTTCTCATGATTCTCATAATACCTATGATACTTCATTATTGGAAACACTTGGAAAATATTTGTGCGGGCGGGGGATTTTGTCTAATTTTGTGGATATAATGCCATAGCAGGCACAGACGTGTGTACACGGCCTGCGGCAGACACAAAATGCACCACTGTTTTTCGGGAGCAATACGCAAGCGACATTCGAGGGTAATAGGCACTGTCTGAGGCGATAGGCAAGTGACTATTCGAGATAATACGCAAGCGGCTTTCGGAGACAATATTCGAAGACAACATTCAAGCAACCAATATGCAAGCGACCAAGATGACCCCCGAGGAAGAGGACCGGATGATAGACGATGCCTTCCGCGATGTGCTCAACGGCTATCTGGCGAGTAACCACCGCAAGAAAGTCGAGATCATAGAACGCGCCTACCGGTTTGCGCGCAGCGCTCACGCCGGCGTACGCCGCCGTAGCGGCGAGCCGTATATCATGCACCCCATAGCGGTGGCCAAGATTGCGAGCCAGGAAATAGGCCTCGGCTCAACGTCTATATGCGCGGCCTTGCTGCACGATGTAGTCGAAGATACGGACTTCACCGTCGAGGATATTCGCCAGCACTTCGGAGACAAAATCGCACGCATCGTCGAGGGCTTGACCAAGATTTCGGGCGGTATATTCGGCGACAAAGCCTCGGCACAAGCCGAGAATTTCCGCAAGTTGCTGCTTACTATGAGCGAAGATATTCGTGTGGTGCTTATCAAGATGGCCGACCGCCTGCACAATATGCGCACCCTGGGGTCTATGGCTCCGCGCAAGCAGTATAAGATTGCCGGCGAGACACTGTATATCTATGCGCCGTTGGCTCATCGTCTCGGTCTTTTTGCTATCAAGACCGAATTGGAGGACCTGTCCTTCAAATACGAGCATCCGGCAGCCTACGAGCGTATACGTCAGCAAATCAAGGATAGTGATGCGGCGCGTGCCGCCATATACAGCGACTTTGCCGCACCTATAGCCGCTAAATTGGACAAGATGGGCTTGGTGTACGAGGCCAAAGCGCGCCTCAAGAGTGTCTACTCGATATGGCGCAAAATGGAAACCAAGCACGTACCCTTCAAGGAGGTCTACGACCTATATGCCATGCGCATCGTCTTCGAGTGCGATGACCCCGAGAAGGAGAAGTCGATATGCTGGAACATATACTCGGCCATTACCGACCTGTATAGGCTCCATCCCGAGCGTACGCGCGACTGGGTGTCTACGCCCAAGGCCAATGGCTATCAGGCTTTGCATCTTACCGTTATGGGGCCTGATGGCAATTGGATTGAAGTTCAGATACGCAGTCGGCGTATGGACGAGATTGCCGAAAAGGGCTTTGCCGCGCACTGGAAATACAAAGTGGGTGAGGGCGAAGAGGAAAGCGAGTTGACCGTATGGTTGCGCACAATCAAGGACATCTTGGACAATCCCGAGCCCAGCGCTATAGACTTCCTGGACACGCTGAAACTCAACCTTTTTGCTTCGGAAATTGTTGTATTTACGCCTAAAGGCGAGCTGCTGACCCTGCCGGCCGGGGCCACCGTATTGGATGTGGCTTTCACGCTGCACAGCGAGTTGGGCCTGCATTGCATCGCCGGAAAGGTCAACCATAAGTTGGTGCCGCTGTCGCATAAACTCAGTAGCGGCGACCAAGTGGAAGTGCTCACTTCGCAGAGCCAGCATCCCGATCCGTCGTGGATGAACTTCCTGAATACGGCCAGGGCGCGTAGCCGTCTCCATGCAGCCTTACGCCGCGAACGCCAGCCGATTATGGCACGCGGCCGTCAATTGCTGCAAGAATTCCTCGATGCCAACGAGATGACACCCGGCGTTGAGGTGACCAATAAATTGCAGACCCACTATGGCGCCGCCTCGCGCGACGAATTGCTCCTGGGCCTCGGCGACGGGCGTTTTGTGCTCGACCAGAGCGCTGTATCGCTGCTTCGCGGCAAAGGCAAGAGCCGCAGTACACTCGGAAAAATTGCCTCTGTGGCCAAGTCCCTGGTCGGCTACGGCAATAAGGCGCCGGCATCGACTGCCGAGTCGGCACCTGCCGAGACCGAGCCGGTGGACACGTCGCAGACGTATGTGCTGAAATATGACGAAAATGGCAGCAACTTCGATATTGCCGATTGCTGCTGCCCCATACCGGGCGACGAAGTCCTCGGATTTGTCAACGATGACGGACGTGTAGTTGTGCATGCCCTTAATTGTCCGCGTGCTTTGGTGCTCAAGGCCAGTTACGGCAACCGTATAGTGGCTACACGCTGGGCTGCTTCGTCCGGCAAATTCCTGGCACACGTGCACGTCGAAGGCATCGACCGCCACGGCATACTCCAGGAAATCACCGCCACCATAGCGACGCAGAAAGAAATAGACCTGCGCAAACTGGATATCGAGGCCACCGGCGAAGTCTTCCATAGCGACATTTGGGTGCGCGTGGGCGATGTGGCTGTAGTGAACGACCTCTGCCATCGTCTTTCCAAGATAGAAGACGTCTCTCAGGCTACGCGCATTATGTGATATTTCGACCGATACCAAAGCATCGTTCACCGGCAGCGACTCCTCGATAAGCATAAACCTCCTCGCATAAATAATATAACACAGTGACACGCAAGAATATAATCATAACACTGCTGATGGCCGCGGTATCATTGGCCATTATAGTCTACTTTTATCCGCATCAGTCGGCACGACGCTACATCTACGAGCAAGGCAAGCCCTGGAACTATGCCAAGCTGATAGCGCCCTTTGATTTTGTTGTCAGCCTTGATTCGGCCACCGTGAGTGCCAAGAGCGACAGCGTGCGTGCCCGCTTTGTGCCGGTGGCTCGTCGTGCCGCCGACGTCAATGCCGATTCGATAGGCAATGAGGTGGTTGCGCGTATGAGCCGATCTCTCGGCGGCGCCTTCAGTGTCCTGCCCGAGGCTGTGGTTTCGCGGCAATTCGGGACCGAAGTGCGACGTGTATTGGCTTCGGCCTACGCCGCCGGTGTCGTCTCCGATTCGCTGGACAAGGTGGCCGGTGCTGTAGGCGGACGCCTTCGCATCAAGGACGGCGCCACGCTGCTGCTTACCGAGACATCTACGCTGTTCACTCCCATGCAATTATACCGCCGCATTGATTCCGTGGCCGAGAAGGTGGGGGCGCGTGCACTGCTGTCGCGTGCCAATATCGGCGCCGTGCTTGTGCCGAATATCATCTACGACCGGGATGACTCGGAGCGCCTGCTCAACGAAGACATCGCCGCCGTCACCGTGCCGCGCAATACTATACAAAACGGCCAGACAATTATTGACAACGGTACGGTTATCACCGCCAAGGACTATGCAACGCTCAAAGCCTATGAACGTGCGGCGGCCGAACACATCAGTCAAGACACTCGCAGCAGTATTATGAACACCTGCGGTCAGGCGCTGTACGTGGCCTTTATGCTTGCTGCATTGGTGCTGTACTTGGTGCAATACGAGCCCAAGATAAGTCAGTCGATGCGCTCGATGCTGTTTGTTTTCAGTCTTATAGTGCTGTTCTTCGTGCTGGGCGCGATGCTTGACCGCATCATCCCAGGCATAGGCATATACCTGATGCCGTTGGCGATAGTGCCGGTGCTGGTGCTCGTATTTTTCAGTGGCCGCGTGGCACTGATGACCGGCGCCGTGCTGACACTGCTGTGCGCCGGCATCACCGAAGTGCCGCTGCAATATATCACACTGCAGACCGTGGCGATATGTGCCGCCGTCTACTCGCTGCGCCAGCTCTCGCGCCGTTCCCAGTTGCTGCGTGCGTCCTTCTACGTATTGGGCGCGTTGTTGGTGGCCTATATCACGCTGCAGTTGCTCTCCCAAGGGTCGCTGCACTACTTCTCGTGGCGCATGGTGGCCATTCTCGGGGCGTATGCGCTGCTTACCTCCATGGCCTATGTACTGATGAGCGCCGTTGAGCGACTTTTCGGCTTTGTGTCCAATGTCACGCTTGTCGAACTGGCCGATGTCAACGCTCCACTGCTGCGACAGCTCTCGGACGAATGTCCCGGCACCTTCCAGCACTCCATAGCCGTGAGCAATCTGGCCGGTGACGCCGCCCAGCGCATAGGTGCCAACCCGATGTTGACACGTGCCGGCGCCCTCTACCACGATATAGGCAAGCTGTCCAACCCCATGTTCTTTACTGAAAATCAGCACGGTGTCAATCCGCATGACGGCCTCGACCCCAAGAAGAGTGCCGAAATTATCATTAATCACGTCACCGATGGACTGCGCCGCGCCGAACGTGCCGGCATTCCTGCGGTCATACGCGATTTCATCAGCCAGCACCACGGCACCGGCAAAGCCAAGTACTTCTACTTTACTTACTGTCAGGAACATCCGGGCGAGGATGTGGATCCGGCTCCGTTTACCTATCCGGGCCCCAATCCCAAGA
>CAVEDT010000001.1:0-5951 GCA_963614475.1 Roseburia faecis | reverse complement strand
CCATATACCACAGCCGTATTTCCTATCCCGAAGACCCCACCCAAAATAATAAAGAGGCAAAAAACACGTTATAAAATAATACGACAATGGCGAGACGACGCACCATACGCACCATCATCGCGGCATTTGCGGTCCTTATGACCGTGGGTGCGCTTGTGTCGTGCAATGCCCGCAAGAAAAATACGGCGGCGGCTCGTCAGTACACAGCCTTCATCACCCGATACAACATTTACTACAACGGCGACCGCCATTATGTGGAGACCCTTGAGGATATGGAGAAAGCCTACGAGGACGACTACACGGATATCATCTATGTACATCCCGCCGAGGCCAAGCAAAATCCCAAGGCGCCGCAGCCTTCCGGCGACTTCAATCGGTCCATAGAGAAGGCTCAGAAGGCTATACAGCTGCGCTCGATTACCAAGAAACCGCCCAAATCCTCGGGCAAGCGCAACGACCCCGAATACAAGAAATGGATGCGTCGCGAAGAGTATAATCCCTTCCTGCACAATGCGTGGCTGATGATGGGCCGCGGACAGTACATGAACGGCGACTTCTCGGGCGCGGCCTCCACGTTCTTCTATATTTCCAAACACTTTTGGTGGTTGCCCAAGACTGTCACCGAGGCTCAATTATGGCAGGCGCGATCCTATCTGGCTATGGACTGGCTGTACGAGGCCGAGGCCATAATTGTTCGTATCAAGCCCGATGAAATTACCGACGGCAAGGTCACCGGCCTTTACAACCTTGATTTGGCCGAGCTGAATATACGACGTCACAATTATGCGGATGCCGTCGAGCCGTTGCGCCTGGCTATCAAGCATGCCTCCGGGGCGCAGAAGACCCGACTATGGTTCCTATTGGGCCAAGTACTCAGTCGCCTTGACCGCAAGGAAGAAGCCTATAAAGCCTATGGCAAAGCCGGAGGCGCATCCAATGCCACATATCGCACGCGCTTCAATGCACGCATCAAGCAGTCCGAGGTATATACCGGCAGCAATATCGAGCCCGAAGTGAAAGCCTTGCGCCGTATGACGCGATATGACCGCAATAAGGAATACCTCGACCAGATATACTACGCCATAGGCAACCTGTATCTAAGTCGCGGCGACACCGTGCGTGCAGCGGCCAATTATGTCCTGGCGGCCGAGAAATCCACGCGCAACGGCATAGACAAGGCCCTGGCGCAGGTGAAACTCGGCGGGCTGTATTACAAGCAGCATAAGTACGAACTGGCACAACCGTGCTACTCGGAGGCCGTGCCCCAGTTGCCGGACAATTTCCCCGGATTGGACACCATCAAGCGTCGTTCCGATGTGCTGGACGAGCTGGCAGTGTACAGCCAGAACGTCAACCTTCAAGACAGTCTGCTGCGACTGGCGGCCATGGACGAAAATCAGCGTAACGCCGTCATCGACCGCATCATCGCCGAATTGGTGAAAAAAGAAAAAGAAGAAGCCGATGCCGCCCGTCGCGAGGAATTCAAGGCTAAGCAAGAGTCCGGCAATGATCCGTATATGGGGCAATCTTCGGCACCTCAGACCTATACGCTGAATGCCGATGACAGTTGGTACTTCTACAATACAGCCACGCGCAATGCCGGTAAGACCGAATTCCAGCGCCGTTGGGGTGCGCGTAAGCTCGAAGACAATTGGCGCCGTCGCAATAAGACATCCTTCGCCATGAGCGATTTTGACAGCAGCAGCGCTACGGACGAGGACAGCGGCGAGGCATCAGCCGAAAATCCCGTGGACACCATATCGCCCGAAGATAAGGAGAAACAGGAGAAAGCCGAGAATCCACATTACCGCGAGTACTACCTCAAGCAGATACCCTTCAGCGATACGGACAAAGCCGTGGCGCACGAAGTCATTCAAGAAGGTCTGTTCAATATGGGCGTCATCCTCAAGGACAAACTCAATGATTTTGATGCAGCCATGGAGGAATTTGACCGACTGCTCGTGGACTATCCAGATAATATATATCGTTTGGAGGCGTACTACAATATCTACCTGATGTTTGTACGCTCCGGCAACGACAGTATGGCCGAACGCTACCGCCAGATGATAGTGAACGGCTTCAGGGACAGTAAGTACGGCGAAGCTCTGCGCAATCCCGATTATATCAACAATTTGCGGCAAATGGATGCCGTCCAGGAGAAGATTTACGAAGACACCTACGACGCTTATATGGCCAACAACAACGAGGCGGTACACAGCGGCTATCAGCGAATGGCCGACGAATTTCCTATGAGCAAGCTCATGCCGAAATTTATGTTCCTGGACGCCTTGGCATACGTCACCGAGAACAATCCCGACCAATTCAACGCCACGCTGCGGACGATGCTCGAACGCTACCCCGATACGGACGTTGCGCCCATAGCCTCGGCATGGCTCAAAGGTATGGCTGCGGGACGTCAACTACACACCGGCGGCGGTTCCAATCTGCGCGGAATGTTGTGGGATATAAGCCTGACCAACGATACTACCGCCGGCGAAAAGGCCGCTATCAACTTTACGCTCAACGAGTCCGATCCGCAGGTACTGGTAATGGTATTCCCCACCGATGCGGTATCCTCCAACAAGTTGCTCTTTGAAATTGCGCGGCACAACTTCCGCAGCTTCGTGGTCAAGGATTTCGACCTTGAACAGATGAACTTCGGGCGCCTCGGCATGATTGTCATCGGGCCTTTCGAGAATCTCAATGAGCTCAACCACTACCGCCGCGTTATGGCGGCCTCCACGGAATTCCGCCTGCCCGACGGCGTGCGTCCCGTGCCCATAAGCCGAAGCAATTTCGACGCCCTGCTGCAAAGCGGCGGCACGCTTGACGATTACTTCCGCTTCCTGCAGGAACAGAACTATCAGGACGCCCAATCGGGACTGCTGCCTTATCACGAGATACAGACCCTGCCCGAGGCTGAAGCCGAAGCGTCGGCGGCTGCATCAGAGCCTGCATCGACGACGGCATCCGAACCGGCAACAACGGAGAGCACCGAGACTGCGACGACGCCTTCGACGAATACCGAAAACTCGGAGCACTCAGAGACAGTGACCGTGCCTTCGGAGAACGCCGAAAATACCGAGAACACCGAGAATTCGGAGACTTCCGCGACAGAGACGCCTGTCGCCGAGCCTGCTCCGACAGTCACCTCGGCTCCTGCACCTGCAACAGAGCCAGCGGCCAAGCCTGAACCCAAGCCAGCAGCCAAGCCGGCGACAGAACCGGAGACAACGCCTGCGGCCGTACCTGCGGTTCAGCCGAAACCGGAAACCAAGCCTGCGACCACACCTGAAGCCACACCTGCTGCCAAGCCGCAGCCGACGACGAAGCCCGCGGCCAAGCCGAAGGCTGAGACTAAACCGGCCGAAAAGCCGAAGCCCACGCCCAAACCGAAGCCGCGGCCGACGTATGACCCCGGCAGCGAGGGCGACGAAGACGATCCACTTCTTAATTGATATACATACATCTCCTCATACACTTACACTCCTCGGACACACATACACACTATGGCAGACACGACACAACAACGATACTCGATACTATGGGCGGACGATGAAATAGACCTCCTGAAACCGCACCTGCTATTCCTCGAACGCAAAGGCTATGACGTGGCCACGGCTATGAGCGGGCGCGACGCCTTGGATATGTGCGCGACGCGGCATTTCGATTTGATTATACTCGACGAGAATATGCCGGGTCTGACGGGCCTCGAAACCCTCGCGGCCATCAAGCAAAGCCAGCCGCATATCCCGGTGATAATGATCACCAAGAGCGAAGAGGAAAATATTATGAATCAGGCCGTAGGCAATAAGATTGCCGATTACCTCATCAAGCCCGTCAATCCCAATCAGATACTTATCGCGCTGAAAAAGCACCTACACAGCGACCGTCTGGTCAGCGAAACGGCTGCCGCCGATTATCGCCAGGAGTTCGGTCGGCTGTCCATGGCCATCAACGACGCCTCCGGCATTTCCGATTGGATGGAGCTGTATCGGCGTCTGGTGTTCTGGGAAATGGAATTGTCCGATACGGCGACGGATATGCACTCCATGCTTGAGATGCAGATGTCCGAGGCCAATTCGGCTTTCAATAAATACATACGCCGCAATTACGAGCATTGGATATCGCCCGACGGCACTATAGACATCGACAACGCCGATACGCCGTTGCTCAGTCCCAGGGTGCTGCCCTCCAAGGTGTTCCCGATGCTGCGCGGCGGCGACAAAGTATTCTTTATACTTATCGACAACTTCCGCTTGGATCAATGGCTGGCCGTCAAGCCCATACTGGCCGAGATGTTCACCTTTGACGAAGACCTGTACACCTCGATACTGCCCACCGCTACCCAATATGCGCGTAACGCCGTATTCTCCGGGTTGATGCCGGCCCAGATAGCCAAAATGTTCCCCGAGTTATGGGTCGATGAAGAGTCTGAGGAGGGCAAGAACGTCAACGAATCGGCACTGGTGCAGACCATGCTTCAACGCTACCGACTGCCCTACAAATTCAGCTACAACAAAATCAATGACTCGGTGGCCGGAGAAAAACTGTTGCGCGACTTTGCCAATCTGTTTCACAATGACCTCAATGTCATAGTACTCAACTTCATAGATATGCTGTCGCATGCCCGTACCGAGAGCAAGATGATACGCGAATTGGCCTCCACCAACGCCGCCTATCGCAGTCTGACGCGCTCGTGGTTCCGTCATTCGACGGTCATGGACATGTTCCGCGGCATCGCCGCTGCCGGGTTCAAGATTGTGCTCACCACTGACCACGGCACCATTCGCGTCAATAATCCCGTCAAGGTCGTCGGCGACAAGAATACCAATACCAATCTGCGCTACAAAGTAGGCAAAAACCTCGGGTATAACCCGCGTCAGGTCTACGAAATCAAGCAACCCGCACGTTTCGGCTTGCCCTCGCCCAATGTCTCGTCCACCTATGTCTTTGCCGGCGGACGCGACTTCTTTGCCTATCCCAACAACTACAATCACTACGTGACCTACTATACAGACACCTTCCAGCATGGCGGCATCTCCATGGAAGAGATGCTTGTGCCGCTGATAACCCTCACTCCGCGATGAAACCTCTGATACTGCCCGCAAGCAAGCACAAGCCGTCGCCCAAGCCTTCGGGTGACAGTCGGCGTCTGGTCATCATCGGCGCCAACGGTGCCGGTAAGACCCGCTTTACGGACGCTATGTGCGCCAATCCCGATAATAATGCCTTTCGGCTCAACGCTATAGACGCCTTGTATGCCGTCAGTGCCCTTGATGCCGAGCACAATGCCATAGACGCTATGGTGGCCGAGTCGGTCATTCCCGTGGCCGAAAAACAGCGGCCCCAATGTCGCCTCGAAAGGTTGCTGTCGCTGCTGATGAGCGATGAATTGGTCAATCTGCTGGACTACAAGATAGCACGACATGCCGGCGAGGCAGCAACGGTTCCTCCGGCTACACGTCTCGACCGTGTCCTCGAATTGTGGAAGGCTATATTCCCGGGCAGCAATATGTCAGTCAATAGCGGTAAAATACGATTTAGTCGCCGTGACAGCGACGATATATACCGCGCATACCGGCTCTCGGACGGCGAACGCGTGGTCTTGTATTATGCCGCCGCCGTGCTGTATGCGCCCAAGGAGGCCAATATCGTAGTCGACAGTCCCGAGATGTTCCTGCACCCCACCACTATGCAAAGTCTGTGGAATCGCATCGAAGAATTGCGGCCCGACTGTCGCATCGTATACGTGACGCACGACCTCGACTTTGCGTCCACGCGTTTGGACGCCGAGGTGCTGTGGGTGCGGTCGTATGACGCCGGGCAGAAGTACTGGGACTATGATATAATGCCGCGCGGCGCCGTGACGCCCGACATATACGCCGCCATCGTGGGCGAGCGCAAGCCCGTACTCTTTGTAGAGGGCGATGTGGTGCATAGTATCGACT